>NZ_AMRL01000017.1 GCF_000299935.1 Oceanibaculum indicum P24
CGGCGCCGGCGTCGTCGCCAAGGTCGTCGAGTAATATTCGGGCGCAACGGCGTCTTGCTGTGAACGGGCCCGAGCGCCCAAGGGTGAAATGATGGATACGCAGAATATTCGCATTCGGCTGAAGGCGTTTGACCATCGACTTCTGGACCAGTCCACGAAGGAGATTGTCAACACGGCGAAGCGTACGGGTGCTCGCGTTCGCGGCCCGGTGCCTCTGCCGACGCGAATCGAGAAGTTTACGGTGCTGCGGGGCCCGCACATCGACAAGAAGTCGCGTGAACAGTTCGAGATGCGGACGCACAAGCGCCTTCTGGACATCGTCGATCCGACTCCGCAGACCGTGGACGCGCTGATGAAGCTCGACCTGGCCGCCGGCGTCGACGTCGAGATCAAGCTGTAAGGCCGGGAGTAGCGGAAGATGCGTACCGGATTGATCGCCCAGAAGCTGGGCATGACGCGGGTCTTCAACGAGGAGGGGAGCCATATCCCCTGCACCGTTCTGAAGATCGATGGCTGCCAGGTGGTTGCCGTCCGCACCGAGGAGAAGGACGGCTACAACGCCGTGCAGCTCGGTGTCGGGAAGGCCAAGGTGAAGAACGTCTCGAAGGCCAATCGCGGCCATTTCGCGAAGGCCAATGTGGAGCCGCGCAAGAAGCTGGCCGAGTTCCGCGTCAGCGCCGACGCGCTGCTGGAGCCGGGCCAGGAGATCTCTGCCGCGCATTTCGTCGCCGGCCAGAAGGTCGATGTGACGGGCACCAGCATCGGCAAGGGCTTCGCTGGCGTCATGAAGCGGCACAATTTCGGCGGTCTGCGGGCAACGCACGGCGTGTCGATCTCGCACCGCTCGCATGGTTCGACCGGTCAGCGCCAGGATCCGGGCCGCGTCTTCAAGGGTAAGAAGATGGCCGGTCACATGGGCGATGTCCGGGTGACCACTCAGAGCCTGGAAGTGGTTGCCAGCGACGAGGATCGCGGTCTGATCCTGGTCAAGGGTGCCATCCCCGGTTCCAAGGGCGGCTGGGTGCTGGTCCGCGACGCGGTGAAGGCGAAGCTGCCGGAGGGCCTGCCCTTCCCGGCGAAGCTGATCGAGGCCGCTACTGCGGAAGCGCCTGCGGAGACGCCGGCTGAAACCCCGGCCGTCACTGAGGCCGAGAATGATGGCGCCGAAGCGCCCGAGAACAAGGACTGAGACGATGAAGGTCACGGTCAAGAACCTTGAAGCCGCCGACGTCGGCGCGATCGAACTGGACGAGGCCGTCTTCGGCGTCGATGTCCGGGCCGACCTGCTGTCGCGCGTGGTGCACTGGCAGCTTGCCAAGCGCCGTTCCGGCAACCACAAGACCAAGGGTATCAGCGAGATCGCCGGTACCACGAAGAAGCCCTACAAGCAGAAGGGCACCGGTCGCGCCCGCCAGGGCAGCACCCGTTCGCCGCAGTTCCGCGGCGGTGCGACGATCTTCGGTCCGGTGGTCCGCGATCACGGCTACGATCTGCCGAAGAAGGTCCGCAAGCTGGGCCTGAAGACGGCGCTGGCCGCGAAGCTGAAGGACGAGAAGCTGATCGTCCTCGACGACGCCAAGCTGTCCGAGCCGAAGACGAAGGAGCTGAAGGCGCAGCTGGAGAAGCTGGGCATCACCTCGGCCCTGATCGTCGATGGCGCGGTGGACGAGAATCTGAAGAAGGCCGCCTCGAACCTGATCGGGATCGATGTGCTGCCGCAGATCGGCGCCAATGTTTACGACATTCTGCGGCGCGACACGCTTGTGCTGACGAAGAACGCCATCGAAGCGCTGGAGGCGCGTCTGAAATGAGCAGCCTGAAGCCGCGCAACACCAAAGAGGTGAAGCTGAGCAAGGAGCAGATGTACGAGATCATCCGCTCCCCGATCATCACCGAGAAGGCAACCCGGGTGTCCGAGCACAACCAGGTTGCGTTCCGGGTGCCGCTGACCGCCACCAAGCCGGAGATCAAGGTCGCAGTCGAGACCCTGTTCGAGGTGAAGGTGGATGCCGTGAACACGCTGCGCCAGAAGGGCAAGGTGAAGCGTTTCCGTGGCATCGTCGGCCAGCGCAGCGACACCAAGAAGGCGATCGTGACCCTGGTCGAGGGTCATTCCATCGACGTGACCACCGGGGTCTGAGACCATGGCACTGAAATCCTTTAAGCCGACTACGCCCTCGCAGCGCCAGCTGGTCGTTGTTGACCGCAGCGATCTGTGGAAGGGCAAGCCGGTCAAGCAGCTGACCGAAGGTCTGACCAAGACCGGCGGGCGCAACAATTACGGCCGCATCACCGCTTTCCAGCGGGGCGGCGGTCACAAGCGCCGCTATCGTCTGGTCGACTTCAAGCGGCGCAAGTTCGACATGCCGGCCACTGTTGAGCGGCTGGAATATGACCCGAACCGCACCGCCTTCATCGCGCTGATCAAGTACGAGGATGGCGAGCTCGCCTACATCCTGGCGCCGCAGCGCGTGAAGGCCGGCGACGTGGTTGTCTCGGGCCTGCGCACGGACATCAAGCCGGGCAATGCGGCGCAGCTGCGCTACATTCCGGTCGGCACCGTGGTGCACAATGTCGAGCTGAAGCCGGGCCGTGGCGGCCAGATCGCCCGTTCCGCCGGCAGCTACTGCCAGATCGTCGGCCGCGACGGCGCCAATGTGGTGCTGCGCATGGCTTCCGGCGAACTGCGCCAGGTGCGCGGCGAGTGCATGGCGACGATGGGTGCCGTGTCCAACCCGGACCAGCAGAACATCAACAAGGGCAAGGCTGGCCGTAACCGCTGGCTGGGCCGTCGCCCGTCGGTGCGTGGCGTTGCCATGAACCCGATCGATCATCCGCATGGCGGTGGTGAAGGCCGTACCTCGGGCGGTCGTCATCCGGTCACTCCGTGGGGCAAGCCGACCAAGGGCCGGCGGACTCGAAACAACAAGAAGACCGACGGCATGATCGTTCGCCGCCGGTATCAGAAGTAAAGGAGAGCAGACGTGGCTCGCTCTGTTTGGAAGGGTCCGTTCATCGACGGCTACCTTCTCAAGAAGGCGGATAAGGCGCGCGCGTCGGGCCGGAACGAGGTCATTAAGATCTGGACCCGGCGCAGCACGATCCTGCCGCAGTTCGTCGGCCTGACCTTTGGCGTGTACAACGGCCAGAAATTCGTGCCCGTGCTCGTGACCGAGAACATGGTCGGTCACAAGTTCGGCGAGTTCTCGCCGACCCGTACCTTCTACGGTCACGCTGCCGACAAGAAGGCGAAGAGGGGTTAACGATGGGCAAGCAGGCACGGGAACGCGTTCTGGCCGACAATGAGGCGAAGGCGGTGCTGCGCAATCTGCGCGTCAGCCCGCAGAAGCTGAACATCGTCGCCCAGATGATCCGCGGCATGGATGCGGCGAAGGCGCTGAACGCTCTGACCTTCTCGAACCGCCGGATTTCCGGCGATGTGAAGAAGGTTCTGCAGTCGGCCATCGCCAATGCTGAGAACAACCATCAGCTCGATGTGGACCGGCTCTACGTTAAGGAAGCGACCGTTGGTCGCGGCCTGGTGATGAAGCGGTTCCATGCCCGTGCGCGCGGTCGCGCCGGGCGCGTCGAGAAGCCCTTCAGCCACGTGACGATCGTGGTCAGCGAACGCGAGGAGTTGGCGTAATGGGCCATAAAGTCAATCCGATCGGGCTGCGGCTCGGCATCAACCGGACGTGGGATTCGCGCTGGTTCGCGGATCGCGGTTACGCCGACCTGCTGCACCAGGACCTGCGCCTGCGCACCTACCTGCATGACCGCCTGGCCCAGGCCGGCGTCAGCAAGGTGATCATCGAGCGTGCGGCCAAGAAGGCCCGTATCACCATCCACAGCGCCCGTCCGGGCGTGGTGATCGGCAAGAAGGGCTCGGACATCGACAAGCTGCGTGCTGACCTGCAGGGCCAGACCGGTAACGAGGTGAACCTGAACATCGTCGAAATCCGCAAGCCGGAGATCGATGCCCGCCTGATCGCGGAGAGCATTGCGCAGCAGCTGGAACGCCGCGTCGCCTTCCGCCGTGCCATGAAGCGCGCGGTGCAGTCGGCCATGCGTCTGGGCGCGCTGGGAATCCGGATCAACTGTGGCGGCCGCCTCGGCGGCGCCGAGATCGCCCGGACCGAATGGTACCGCGAAGGGCGGGTTCCGCTGCACACGCTGCGCGCGGAAGTTGACTATGGCACGGCCACGGCGAAGACGACCTATGGCACCTGCGGCGTGAAGGTCTGGGTGTTCAAGGGCGAAATCCTTGGGCATGACCCCTACGCCCAGGACAAGCGCCAGGCTGATGCGCAGCCGGCGTCGCGCTAAGGCGGAACGGAACGCGAGAAGAAACGGGTAACGTATCATGTTGCAACCGAAGCGGACCAAGTATCGCAAGGCCTTCAAGGGCCGTATCCATGGCGCGGCCAAGGGTGGCACGACGCTGAATTTCGGCGCCTTTGGCCTGAAGGCCATGGAGCCGGAGCGCGTGACCGCGCGTCAGATCGAGGCGGCTCGCCGCGCGATCACCCGCCATATCCGCCGTCAGGGCCGGGTGTGGATCCGCATCTTCCCGGACGTCCCGGTCTCCAAGAAGCCGGCCGAGGTTCGTCAGGGTAAGGGTAAGGGTACGCCGGAATACTGGGCGTGCCGTGTGAAGCCGGGCCGGATCATGTTCGAACTGGACGGCGTGCCGCGCGATCTTGCGGAGCGGGCCTTCGAACTGGCGGCCGCGAAGCTGCCGATCCGCACCCGTTTCGTGACTCGCCTGGGCGAGGAGGGCTAAAAAATGAAGGCGTCCGATATTCGCGCCAAGAGCGAGGACGAGCTGAAGCAGCAGCTGGTCGATTTGCGCAAGGAGGCGTTCAACCTGCGCTTCCAGAAGGCAAGCGGCCAGCTTGAGAACACCGCGCGCGTCCGTCAGGTGCGTCGCACCATCGCGCAGATCAAGACCATTCTGCACCAGCGCCAGGCCGGCGCTGGCGCGGCGTGAGCCCGGAAAAGGGCGGGAGTTAGAAGATGCCGAGGCGTCAATTGCAGGGCACCGTGGTCAGTGACGCGAACGACAAGACCGTCGTCGTACAGGTCGATCGTCGCGTTATGCACCCGGTCTATAAGAAATTCATCACGCGCTCCAAGAAGTACCATGCGCATGACGAGGAGAATCGGTTGAAGGTCGGCGATCTGGTGAAGATCGAGGAGTGCCGGCCGATCTCCAAGAACAAGCGCTGGCGCGTCGTATCCGACGAGCTGGGCGCGGGCGCCTAAGGGATCGAGGACGAAGAAATGATCCAGGTTCAGACCAACCTAGAAGTGGCCGACAATTCCGGCGCGCGCCGTGTGCAGTGCATCAAGGTGCTGGGCGGTTCGAAGCGTCGGTTTGCGTCGGTCGGGGATATCATCGTCGTCTCGGTCAAGGAGGCGATCCCGCGCGGCCGTGTGAAGAAGGGCGACGTGCATCGCGCCGTCATCGTGCGTACCGCCAAGGACGTGCGCCGTGTCGATGGCACGGTGATCCGCTTCGACCGTAACGCCGCCGTGCTGATCAACAAGCAGGGCGAGCCGATCGGCACCCGTATCTTCGGTCCGGTGGTGCGAGAGCTGCGGGCCAAGAAGTTCATGAAGATCGTCTCGCTGGCGCCAGAGGTGCTGTGATGGCCGAAAAGTTCAAGATCAAGAAGGGCGACCAGGTCGTCATCCTGACCGGCAAGGACAAGGGCAAGCGCGGCGAAGTGCTGCGCGTGCTGCGCACGGAGAATCGTGTGCTGGTCCAGGGCGTCAACATGGTGAAGCGCCATCAGCGCGCCACCCAGACGAGCCAGGGCGGGATTGTCGAGAAGGAAGCGGCGTTGCACATCTCCAACGTCGCCCATATCGACCCGAAGGAAGACAAGCCGACCCGCGTCGGTTTCAAGATTCTCGATGATGGCCGCAAGGTGCGCTTCGCCAGGCGCTCCGGCGAAGTCATCGACGCGTGAGGACCAAGGCCATGACCCGGTTGCGAGAGCAGTACGAGAGCACGATCCGAAAGAGCCTGCAGGAGAAGTTCGGGTACGATAACCCGTTCTCCGTGCCGCGCCTGGACAAGATCGTGATCAATATGGGTGTCGGCGAGGCGGTGCAGGACTCCAAGAAGGTCCAGCAGGCGGCTTCGGAGATGGCCCTGATCACCGGCCAGAAGCCGGTCATCACCCGCGCCAAGAAGTCGATTGCCGGCTTCAAGCTGCGTGACGGCATGCCGATCGGCTGCAAGGTCACCCTGCGGCGCGAGCGCATGTATGAATTCCTGGATCGGCTGATTACGATCGCCCTGCCGCGCGTCCGCGACTTCCGCGGCGTGCCGACGAAGAGCTTCGATGGGCGCGGCAATTACGCGCTGGGCCTGAAAGAGCAGATCGTCTTCCCGGAAATCGATTACGACAAGGTCGATGATATCCGCGGCATGGATATCGTGATCTGCACCACCGCGAAGACGGACGAGGAAGCCCGCGAGCTTCTGAACGGCTTCAATATGCCGTTCACCAAGAACTGACGGGCGGAGGCGAAAGACGATGGCTAAGAAGAGTGCAATCGAGAAGAACAAGCGTCGGGCCCAGATGGCCCAGCGCTATGCCGCGAAGCGGACCCGCCTGAAGGCGATTGCCGACGATCAGAGCCTGCCGATGGAGGAGCGGTTCGCCGCCCGCCTGAAGCTGGCTCAGATGCCGCGCAACAGCGCGCCGACGCGCGTGCGCAACCGCTGCGAAGTTACCGGGCGTCCGCGGGCGTTCTATCGCAAACTGAAAATGTCGCGCATTGCGTTGCGCGATCTGGCCTCCACCGGGCAGATCCCCGGTATGGTCAAGTCGAGCTGGTAGAGAGAGGGCGGTCACATGTCGATGAGTGATCCCTTGGGGGATATGCTGACCCGCATTCGGAATGCGCAGCAGGCACGTAAGACGAGCGTCGTGAGCCCGTCCTCGCGTCTCCGGCTGAATGTTCTGAACGTGCTGAAGAGCGAAGGCTATATTCGCGGCTTCGAGGAACTCGATGTGCGCCCCGGCGTGCGCGAGATCCGCATCGAGCTGAAGTATCACGACGGCGCGCCGGTCATTAACGAGATCAGCCGCGTGTCGAAGCCGGGCCGCCGCGTCTATTCGCGGATCAAGGAACTGCCGCAGGTCTATAACGGCCTGGGGATTTCGATCCTGTCGACCCCGCGTGGCGTGATGTCCGATCATGAGGCCCGCGCTGCCAATGTCGGCGGCGAAGTCCTCTGCCGCGTGTTCTAAGGAAGGCGGAGTGTCATGTCTCGCGTAGGGAAAAATCCGGTCTCCGTTCCCAGCGGCGTCGAGGTTAAGGTCGCCGACGGAACGATCACGACCAAGGGCAAGCTGGGCCAGCTCAGCGTGCCGTACGTGACCAACCTGGTCAGCGTCAGCGTCACCGACGGTTCCGTCGATGTGAAGCCGGCGAATGACAGCAAGGAGTCCCGGTCGCTCTGGGGCACCACCCGCAACCTCGTCCGCAACATGGTGGTCGGGGTCAGCGAGGGCTGGACCAAGAAGCTGGAAATTACCGGCGTTGGTTATCGTGCCGCCGTCGAGGGCAAGGACCTGGTGCTGAGCCTCGGCTTCAGCCATCCGGTGCGGCATCCGATCCCCGAGGGGATCAAGATTGTGTGCCCTGCGCCGACCCAGGTTGAGATCAGCGGCGCCGATAAGCAGCTGGTCGGCCAGGTCGCCTCGGAAATTCGCGCCTATCGCGGCCCCGAGCCCTATAAGGGCAAGGGCGTGCGCTACGCCGACGAGGTGATCCTGCGCAAGGAAGGCAAGAAGAAGTAAGGCTTGAAAGAACGGTAAGGATCCTCCCAATGCGGAAGGCGAATGAGCTTTATGAACGGCGCAAGATGCGGGTGCGCTCGCAGCTGCGGAAGAAGTCGAGCGGGCGCCCGCGCCTGTCGGTGTTCCGTTCCAGCAAGCAGATTTATGTGCAGATCATCGACGACTCCCAGGGGGTGACCCTGGCGTCGGCCTCGACGATCGAGAAGGATCTGCGCGAGAAGCTGAAGACCGGTGCGACGATCGATGCGGCCAAGGAAGTTGGCAAGCTGATCGCGGAGCGCGCGCTGAAGGCGGGCGTCACCACCGTGGTGTTCGACCGTGGCGGCTATATCTATCATGGACGTGTGAAGGCCCTGGCCGACGCCGCCCGTGAGGCCGGCTTGTCGTTCTGAGCCGAGACTAGGAATACGGAAGGGCCTGAAGATGGCACGTGGGCAGAGAGAAGAGCGCGGCCGGGACCGGGATCGGGATCGGGAAGAGTCCGATCTGATCGAGAAGCTGGTCGGCATCAATCGCGTCGCGAAGGTGGTGAAGGGCGGCCGTCGTTTCGGCTTCGCTGCCCTGGTCGTCGTCGGCGATGGCCGTGGCCGGGTCGGCTTCGGCACCGGCAAGGCGCGCGAGGTTCCGGAATCCATCCGCAAGGCAACGGAAATGGCGCGCCGCACCATGGTCCGCGTGCCGCTGCGCGAGGGCCGCACCCTGCATCATGACGTGTTCGGCCATTATGGCGCCGGCAATGTCGTGCTGCGCGCGGCGCCGGCCGGTACCGGCATCATCGCCGGCGGTCCGATGCGTGCCATTCTGGAAGCGCTGGGCGTGCAGGACGTGGTGGCCAAGTCGGTCGGCACCTCCAACCCGCACAACATGATCCGGGCGACCTTCGAGGCGCTGAAGCACATCTATTCGCCGCGCCAGGTGGCGGCACGTCGCGGCAAGCGCGTGTCCGACATTCTGGGCCGTGGCGACAAGGCGGACGCCGATTCGGCGGAAGCCGCTCTGCAGGAGTAAGATAGATGGCGACGAAGAAGAAGGCGGCCGCCGCCACCCTCCGCGTGACGCAGATCGGTAGCCCGATCGGCCGCGAGAAGGACCAGCGCGCGACGTTGGTTGGCCTGGGCCTGAACAAGATGAACCGCACCCGCGAGCTGGAGGATACTCCGGCGGTGCGCGGCATGATCGCCAAGGTGCATCATCTCGTGCGGGTCGAACCCACAGCCTGATACCGGTTCCGCCCCGCCGCAAGACCGGCGGGGCCTCCGGTTCTCGGGAAGAATTTTCCCGTGGCCTTCCAGGCCGCGAAAGACCATTTAGGATTGAGCGCCTTCGCTCCAGGGATACGTCATCATGAAGCTGAACGAGATTCGCGACAATGAAGGGGCCCGCAAGGGCCGCAAGCGCCTCGGCCGGGGCATCGGTTCGGGCCTCGGCAAGACGTCGGGCCGTGGCCACAAGGGCCAGGGTGCGCGTACCGGCGTGGCGATCAAGGGCTTCGAAGGCGGTCAGATGCCGCTGGAGCGCCGCATCCCGAAGCGCGGCTTCCGCTCCCGCTCGCAGCTGGAGTACCAGGTCGTAAACCTGGGCCGCCTGCAGGCCGCCATCGACGATGGCAAGCTGGACGCCAAGAAGGACATCGACGCGGCTGCGCTGGCCGGTGCCGGCCTGATCCGCAGCGCTGGCGACAAGGTCAGCCTGCTGGCGAAGGGCGAGCTGAAGGCCAAGGTGAAGCTGGCCGTGGACCGGGCTTCCAAGACGGCGCTGGCCGCCGTTGAGAAGGCCGGCGGCTCCGTCACGCTCCCGGAGGCGTCCGCGCCGGCCGCGAGCGAGTAACGCCTCATGGCCTCTGCCGCCGAACAGCTCGCCTCTCAGATCAATTTCGGCGCCTTCTCCAAGGCGACGGAACTGAAGAAGCGCATCTGGTTCACGCTGGGTGCGCTGATCGTCTACCGTCTCGGCACCTATATCCCGATTCCCGGTATTGACCCGGTGATTCTGGCGGAAATCTTCCGACAGAATTCCGGCGGTATTCTGGGCATGTTCGACATGTTCGCCGGCGGTGCGCTGGGGCGCATGACGATCTTCGCCCTGAACATCATGCCGTACATCTCGGCCTCCATCATTCTGCAGCTGATGACGGCGGTATCGCCGACGCTTGAGGCGCTGAAGAAGGAAGGCGAGTCAGGCCGTAAGAAGATCAACCAGTACACCCGTTATCTGACGGTGGTGCTGGCGACCGCTCAGGCCTTCGGCATCGTGGTTGGGCTTGAGGGGATGAGCGGTTCGGCCGGTTCCGCCGTGGTGGATCCGGGCTGGTTCTTCCGCGTGACCGCGGTCATCACGCTGGTCGGCGGCACCATCTTCCTGATGTGGCTGGGCGAGCAGATCACCGCGCGCGGCATCGGCAATGGCATCTCGCTGATCATCTTCGCGGGCATTGTCGCCAACCTGCCGGCTGCCCTGGTGAACACGCTGGAACTGGGCCGTACCGGTGCGCTGTCGGCCGGCCTGATCATCCTGCTGCTGCTCGGCGCGGTGGCGGTCATCGCCTTCGTCTGCTTCATGGAGCGCGCGCAGCGCCGTCTCCTGGTGCAGTATCCCAAGCGCCAGGTCGGCGCCAAGATGTATGGCGGCGACACCTCGCACCTGCCGCTGAAGCTCAACACTTCGGGCGTCATTCCGCCGATCTTCGCCTCGTCGCTGCTGCTGCTGCCGATCACGCTGGCGAACTTCACGGCGGGCCAGGGCCCGGCCTGGATGAGCACCGTGACCAGCCTGCTGGGCCATGGCCAGCCGCTGTACATGGCGCTGTATATCTTCCTGATCGTGTTCTTCGCCTTCTTCTATACGGCGATCGTCTTCAACCCGGCGGACACGGCGGAGAACCTGCGCAAGCATGGCGGCTTCATCCCCGGCATCCGTCCGGGCAAGAACACGGCCGATTATCTCGACTATGTGCTGACCCGGCTGACCGTCGTTGGCGCTGCCTATCTTGCTATCGTCTGTATCCTGCCGGAGCTGCTGATCAGCCAGTATGCCGTGCCGTTCTATTTCGGCGGCACCAGCCTGCTGATCGTGGTCACGGTGACCATGGATACAGTCGGTCAAATACAGTCCCACCTGCTGGCACACCAGTATGAAGGGCTGATCAAGAAGTCGAAGCTTCGGGGGAGGCGGGGATGAATCTGATACTGCTGGGGGCGCCGGGCGCTGGGAAGGGAACCCAGGCACGGCGTCTGCAGGACAAGCATGGGCTTGTCCAGCTGTCCACCGGTGACATGCTGCGCGCTGCTGTCAGCGCCGGCACCGAGGTGGGCAAGAAGGCCAAGGCGATCATGGATGCCGGCAAGCTGGTGTCCGACGACATCATGATTGCGATGATCGCCGACCGCATCTCCCAGCCGGACTGCAAGAACGGTTTCATCCTGGACGGCTTTCCGCGCACCACGGCCCAGGCCGAGGCGTTGGACGGTATGCTGGCCGAGAAGGGCCTGAAGCTCGACCATGTGATCGAGATGAAGGTCGATGAAGAGGCGCTGGTGGAGCGCGTGACCGGCCGGTACAGCTGCGCCAAGTGCGGTGCCGGCTATCACGACCGGTTCCAGAAGCCGAAGGTCGAGGGCGTGTGCGACAGCTGCGGCAGCACCGAGTTCAAGCGCCGCGCCGACGACAATGAGGAAACGGTGCGCGCGCGCCTCGTTGCCTATCGTGACCAGACCGCGCCGATCTTGCCCTACTATCGGGGCAAGGGCGTGCTGAAGGCGGTCGATGGCATGGCGGAGATCGACGAGGTCACTCGTCAGATCGAGGCGATTATTGGGTGACGGTATTGGTTGACTCCGGATCGAAGGGCCGTATAATCCGCGCCCTCGGTTGCGCAGCTTCCGTACCGTTTGTCGTGTCTGAAATCAGGGCTGATGTTCAGCCCCTGTCTGTTGTTTAAGGAGCAGGTCTCGTGGCTCGTATTGCTGGCGTGAACATTCCGACGCAGAAGCGTGTGGAAATCG
This sequence comes from Oceanibaculum indicum P24, assembly GCF_000299935.1. Lineage (NCBI taxonomy): Bacteria > Pseudomonadati > Pseudomonadota > Alphaproteobacteria > Rhodospirillales > Oceanibaculaceae > Oceanibaculum > Oceanibaculum indicum. Next base: position 11,822 of record NZ_AMRL01000017.1, read on the forward strand.
CCCTTACCTACATTCACGGCATTGGCCGCACCAAGGCGAAGGAACTGTGCTCCAAGCTCAGCATTCCCTTCGAGCGCCGCGTGAACGAACTGACCGACGACGAGGTTCTGCGCATCCGCGAGACCATCGACGCCGATTTCATTGTCGAAGGCGATCTGCGCCGTGAGACCGCGATGAACATCAAGCGCCTGATGGACCTCGGCTGCTATCGCGGCCTGCGTCATCGCAAGGGGCTGCCGGTGCACGGTCAGCGGACCCACACGAACGCCCGCACCCGCAAGGGCCCGGCGCGTCCGATCGCCGGCAAGAAGAAGTAAGACTGGAAGGACGCAAGAATTATGGCCAAGCAGCCGCAGCAGCGCCGCCGCAAAGAGCGCAAGAATATCTCCTCTGGCGTGGCGCACGTGAACGCCTCCTTCAACAACACGATGATCACGATCAGCGATGCCCAGGGCAACGCGATCTCCTGGTCGTCGGCTGGCATGATGGGCTTCAAGGGTTCCCGTAAGTCCACCCCCTATGCTGCCCAGATGGCGGCTGAGGATGCGGGCCGGAAGGCCCAGGAGCATGGCATGCGGACCCTCGACGTCGAGGTCAAGGGTCCGGGCTCCGGTCGTGAGTCGGCGCTGCGGGCGCTGCAGTCGCTTGGTCTGCAGATCATGTCGATCCGCGACGTGACCCCGATCCCGCATAATGGCTGCCGGCCGCCCAAGCGGCGCCGGGTCTGATCGAGGCCATTTTCTCCGGGTTTCCTGCCGCGGCCGTTGCTTCAAGAAAGACGGCCGCGTCAGTGTTAGCAAGGAAGCCCGCTTTTGACACAGATTGTGTGAGGTTGCTCCAGTGATCCAGAAGAACTGGCAGGCATTGATCAAACCGAACAAGCTCGACGTCCAGCAGGGCGGCGACGCGGACCGGCAGGCAACCATTGTCGCCGAGCCGCTGGAGCGTGGCTTCGGCCTGACGCTCGGCAACGCGTTGCGCCGCGTGCTGCTGTCCTCGCTGCAGGGCGCGGCCGTGACCGCCATCCATGTGGATGGCGTGCTGCACGAGTTCTCCTCGATCCCGGGCGTGCGTGAGGATGTGACGGACATCGTCCTGAACATCAAGGCGCTGGCCCTGCGGATGCATGCGGAAGGCCCGAAGAAGATGCGCCTGCGCGTCGACGGGCCGGCCGAGGTGACTGCCGGCATGATCGAGACCGGTGCCGACATCGAGATCATGAATCCGGACCTGCATATCTGCACGCTGGATGCCGATGCGCATCTGGTGATGGAGCTGACCGTGGAGACCGGCAAGGGCTATGTCCCGTCGTCGGCCAACCGCGCCGAGGATGCACCGATCGGTCTGATCCCGGTCGATGCCATCTTCAGCCCGGTGCGCAAGGTCTCCTACAAGGTGGAGAACACCCGCGTCGGCCAGACCACGGACTATGACAAGCTGTCCATGGTGCTGGAGACGAACGGCGTGGTGACGCCTGAGGACGCGGTGGCCCTGGCTGCCCGCATCCTGCAGGACCAGCTGCAGCTGTTCATCAACTTCGAGGAGCCGCAGGCGCGCGGCTCGGAGGAGGAATCCTCGGAACTGCCGTTCAACAAGAACCTGCTGCGCAAGGTGGACGAGCTGGAACTGTCGGTCCGCTCGGCCAACTGCCTGAAGAACGACAATATCGTCTATATCGGCGATCTGGTTCAGAAGACCGAGGCCGAGATGCTGCGGACCCCGAACTTCGGCCGCAAGTCCTTGAACGAGATCAAGGAAGTGCTGTCGCAGATGGGCCTGCACCTCGGCATGGAAATTCCGAACTGGCCGCCGGAGAACATCGAGGAACTGGCGAAGCGGCTGGAAGAGCCCTACTAAGCCGGTTTCAGTCTTGCGTTAGGTCGCGGTTGGCGGTACATCCCCGGCCGGGTTTCAGAAGCAACGGCGGGAAGCCGTCGCGAGGGAGTTTTAGAAATGCGTCACGGTAAGAGCGGTCGGAAGCTCAATCGCACTTCGTCGCACCGTCAGGCGATGTTCAGCAACATGGCGGCAGCACTGATCAAGCACGAGCAGATCAAGACGACGCTGCCGAAGGCCAAGGAGCTGCGCCCCGTGGTCGAGAAGCTGATCACGCTGGGCAAGCGCGGCGGCATCCATGCCCGCCGTCAGGTCTTCGCCTTCCTGCGCGACGATGCCACCACGGCCAAGCTGTTCGAGACGCTGGGCCAGCGCTATTCGGAGCGTCCGGGTGGCTACACCCGCGTGCTGAAGGCTGGCTTCCGCTATGGCGATGCCGCCCCGATGGCGATCATCGAGCTGGTGGACCGCGATCCGGAGGCCAAGGGCCAGGACAGCGGCCCGGTGATGGGCGCTGACGAGGCTGAGGCGGTCGCCGCCTAAGGCCGGCACACAGGCAATTACGCAAAAAAGGGCGTCCTTCGGGGCGCCCTTTTCGTTTATCCCCCTCATCCCGTGCATATGCCCCCATCATCCGCAGGGGCTTGCAGCCAGCCTTTCAGTTCACATATCTGCCGCATCCTTTTCCACCAACAGCAAGAACAGAAAAACGGTCATGTCGGCAGAAAAGCTCTCCTTCCAGGCGGAAGTCAGCCGCCTCCTCGATATCGTCGTGAACTCGCTCTACAGCGAGAAGGAAATCTTCCTGCGCGAACTGGTCTCCAACGCCTCGGATGCCTGCGACAAGCTGCGCTATCTGGCGCTCACCAAGGGCGAATTGCTGGGCGATGACGCGGCGTTCGCGATCACGCTCACTACTGACGCGAAGGCGCGCACGCTCACCATCTCGGACAATGGCATCGGCATGGACCGGGACGAGCTGATCGCCAATCTGGGCACCATTGCGCGCTCCGGCACGGCGGCTTTCGTTGGCGAGCTTAGCGGCGACGCCAAGAAGGACACCAACCTGATCGGCCAGTTCGGCGTCGGTTTCTATTCCGCCTATATGGTGGCCGAGAAGGTCGAGGTGCTGACCCGCAAGGCGGGGGAGGAGGCCGCCTGGCTATGGACCTCCGACGGGCGCGGCGACTTCACCATCCAGCAGAGCGAGAAGGCCGGGCGCGGCACCCTGATCACGCTGCATCTGCGCGAAGGCAGCGAGGAATATCTGGAGGCCGACCGGCTGCGCCAGATCGTGAAGCGCTACTCCGATCATATCGCCATCCCGATCCGGCTGGTCGAGGGCGACAAGACCGAGACGCTGAATCGCGCCTCCGCGCTGTGGACGCGCTCCAAGAGCGAGATCACGCCGGAGGAATACAAGGAATTCTATCACCACGCCGCCCACGCCTTCGATGAGCCGTGGGAGACGCTGCACTGGCAGGCCGAGGGGCTGATCTCCTACACCGGCCTGCTGTTCGTGCCGGGATCGCGCCCGTTCGACCTGTTCCATCCGGAGCGCAAGAGCCGGGTGAAGCTCTATGTGCGCCGCGTCTTTATCACCGACGATTGCCAGGAACTGGTGCCGGAATATCTGCGCTTCCTGCGCGGCGTGGTGGATTCCGAAGATCTGCCGCTGAACGTCAGCCGCGAGATGCTGCAGGCGAGCCCCGTGGTGCAGAAAATCCGCCAGGGTATCGTAAAGCGCGTGCTGGGCGAGCTGCAGAAGAAGGCCGAGAAGGAGCCGGAGGCTTACTCAGGCTTCTGGGAGAATTTCGGCCCGGTGCTGAAGGAAGGGCTCTACAGCGAGCATGGCAGCGACCGCGAGCAGTTGCTGAAGCTGGCGCGCTTCCGTTCCAGCAATGGTGACGGGCTGGTCAGCCTTGCCGACTATGCCGGCCGCATGAAGGAAGGTCAGGACACCATCTTCTACATCACCGGCGAGGATGCGGCGGCCCTGCTGGAAAGCCCGCAGCTGGAAGGCTTCCGCGCCAAGGGCGTTGAGGTGCTGCTGCTGACCGACCCGATCGACGAGTTCTGGATTCCCTCGGTCGTCGAGTATGAGGGGCACAAGTTCAAGTCGGTCACCCGCGGCGGCACCGACCTGGCCAAGGTGAAGGGTGCCGAGAAGTCGGACGCGGAGAAGAAGGAGGAGGCCGACAGCAAGGACGATGTCGGCAGCCTGGTCGCGCTGATGCAACTGGCGCTGAAGGACGAGGTGAAGGATGTCCGCGCCTCCGAACGGCTGACCGACAGTGCGGTCTGCCTGGTCGCCGACGAGGGCGACATGGACATGCATCTGGAGCGGCTGCTGCGCCAGCACAAGCAGCTCGACAACAGCTTCAAGCGCATCCTGGAGGTGAACCCCGCCCATCCGGTGATCCGCAAGCTGGCGGCCCATGTGGCGGCGAAGGGCGGCGAGGCCAGCATCGACGATGCCGCCCTGCTGCTGCTCGATCAGGCCCGCATCCTGGAAGGCGAGCCGCTGCGCGATGCCAGGGGCTTCGCCACCCGCCTGTCCGCCTTCCTGGAAAAAGGGCTGGGCTGAGCGGTTTGACCAGCACCTAACCTACAGCTCCCATCGTCACCCCCGGGCTTGACCCGGGGGTCCAGGGGCGGTGCTCTGCCTGAAACGTCTCAGGACGTGGCCCCTGGATTGCCGGGTCAAGCCCGGCAATGACAAACAGGGTGTAAGGGGCTTGGGCCTCAGATCGCCGCCAGCGCCTGTTCCAGATCGGCGATCAGGTCCTCGATCTTCTCGATGCCGACGGAGAAGCGCAGCAGGTCGCCGGGCACTGGGCTGGTATCGCCCTCGATGGAGCGGCGATGCTCCACCAGGCTCTCCACGCCGCCCAGCGAGGTGGCGCGCTTGAACAGCTTCAGGTTGGCGGCCAGGGCGATGGCCTTCTGCTCGCCGCCCTTCACCCGCATCGACAGCATGCCGCTGAAGCCGCCGCTCATCTGGCGCGCAGCGATGGCATGGCCGGGGTGCGCGGGCAGTCCCGGATAAAGCATCCGTTCCAGCTTGGGGTGCTTCTCGAAATGCTGGGCGATGGCCATGGCGTTGGCGCTGGCGGCGCGCACGCGGATGTGCAGGGTGCGCATGCCGCGCAGCAGCAGCCAGGCCTCGAACGGGCCGATGATGGTGCCGACATCCTTGCGGATGGCGACGATGCGGCGCCAGAAATCATCCTCCTTGGCGGTGACGATGGCGCCGGCGATCACGTCGCTGTGGCCGTTGATGTATTTCGTGGCCGAATGCATGACGAGATCGGCGCCATGCTCCAGCGGGCGCGACAGCACCGGCGTGGCGACCGTCGAATCGACCGCCAGCTTAGCACCCACGGAATGGGCGATGCGCGCCGCCTCGGCCAGGTCGGTCACCGTCCACATTGGGTTGGAGGGCGTTTCCGCCCAGATCAGCGCCGGGCGGTGCTGTTCGGTCAGCGCCTTCAGCGCGGCCATGTCGTCATTCTGGTAATAGACGATCTTCACGCCCCATTCGGCGCCCCATTCGTTCAGCCATTTGCGCACGCCCCAGTACATCACTTCCGGCACCAGCGCGGTGTCGCCGGGCTTCAGCGCCATGAAGATGCCGGTCGCCGCCGACATGCCGGACGCCACCAGCAGGCTGGCAGTCCCGTTCTCCAGCTTGGTCAGCACGCCCTCGGCCAGGCGGACCGTCTGGTTGTCCGGCCGGCCATAGATATGGCCGCGGGCGTAGGTCAGGTCCGCCTCGCGCTCATAGGTGCTGGCGATATAGACGGGCGGGGTGACGGCGCCGGTCAGGGGCTCGACGAAACCAAGCGCCTGGGCGGCCAGCGTCTCGGGCGACGCATCAGGGAAGTTCTTGCTCATGCCGCTAGCACTAGCGCGGCGCGGCCATCCCCGGCAAGTGCGCTGCGCGCATGGGCCGCACGCTGATATTGGTGCGGCCCACCCGCTTCAGCCCCCGCCTCAGAAAGAAGCGATACGCGGCAGGGACAGCGGCGGCAGCGGGCGCTTCACGGCGATGCGCTGCCGGGGAGAAAACAGCCGCCTGATGTGCTGGCCGATTGAGCGCAGCCATTGCGCGCTGGTCTCGGCACGCAAATGATGGGCATGGCGGATATGGGCTGCCACGATTTCTGGCGTGGGGTACTCGGTAAGGATGATAATGCGGGGTGTGCTCATCTCTTCCTCCTGTCGGTGGCTGGCGGGAAGATGCCTGTCCCCAAGATTATTCATTGCCACTTAAATGATAATCCGCTGAAATGTGGCCGATTAATTTCCATTAGGGAAATAAAGCGATGGATCGTTTTCTCGCCTTGCGCATCTTCAATGCGGTCGTGGAGGAAGAAAGCCTGATTGGCGCCAGCCGCAAGCTGGCGCTGTCGCCCTCCGCCATTAGCAAGAATCTGGCGGCGCTGGAGGAGGAGCTGGGCGCGCGACTGCTGAACCGTACCACGCGCCGCGTCAGCCTGACCGAGGCCGGCGAAGCCTATTACGAGCGCACGGCGCGGCTGCTGGGCGATCTGGAGGAGGCGGACGGCATGGTCAGCCGCATGGAAGGCGCGCCGCGCGGCGTGCTGCGCGTCTCCGCGCCGATCAGTTTCGGCCAGCGCCATCTGGCCCCGGCGCTGCCGGATTTCCGGGCGCAGCACCCGGAGGTGGTGGTGCAGATGTTCCTGGAGGACCGGGTGGTCGATCTAGTGGCGGAGCGGTTCGACCTCGCCATCCGCATCGCCAACCTGCGCGATTCCAGCCTGGTGGCGCGCAAGCTGGCCTCCAACCACCGCAAGATCTACGCGGCGCCGGACTATATCGCCCGGCACGGCCTGCCTGTCACGCCATCGGACATCGAACAGCACGCGCTGGTGACGATGCCGCCCGGCTCGCCGCTGCTGGACCTGACCCTGACGCGCGGGGATGAGGTCCGCTCGCTGCACCTGCTGGGCGATATCCAGCTGAATTCTGTGGAGGGTGTGCTGGCCGCCTGCCTCGCCGGTGGCGGGCTGGCGGTGCTGCCCAGCTACATGGTCTGCGACCATCTGATCGCCGGACGGCTGGTGCCGGTGCTGCCGGACTACACTGTACCTGACACGGTGATCCAGGCGGTGTTTCCGTCCTCGCGCCACCTGTCGATCAAGGTGCGGGCGTTCATCGACTTCATGGTCGCGCGCTTCAGCCCGATGCCGCCCTGGGAATGCGTTGACCGTATGCCGGCAGCGGCTCCCAAGGCGGAACTGGTCGAGGCCGATTAGGCTGCCGGTTTCGGCAGCGCCTCCTGCGGGGTCTTCATGCCGGGCAGGGCCGCCATACGCTTCATCCAGGCCTGGATGGCCGGATAGGCATCCAACGACAGCTCTGCATCGCTGGCATAGGCGGCGGTGACATAGCAGGCGATATCGGCGACGGTCGGATTCTTGCCGACCAGATAGTCCTTGCCGGTCAGCGCCTCGTTCAGCATCCCGAGCGCGCGCTCGCCCCGGCCCTTGAAGAAGGCGATCACTTCGGCCGGGCCGTTGTAGAACAGGCGCTGGGCGCGGGTGGCGGCGATGCCGGGGTAGAACAGGTCAGCCTCCCAGAACAGCCATTCGCGGACCTGGCGCTTCTCCTCCGCATTGGCGCCATCGAACTTGCCGGTCTTTGCCGCCAGCTCCAGCAGGATCGCGCCGGACTGGGTCATCGGCGTGCCATCGGCGACCAGCACCGGCACCTGGCCCCATTTGTTGAGCTTCAGGAAGTCGGGCGTCTTGCTCTCGCCGGCACGCAGATTGACGTGCTTGTAGTCATAGGGCAGGCCGCACAGGTCGAGCATCAGCCCGGCCTTCACGCAGGGCATGGACAGGAAGGTACCGTAGAGGGTGTAGCTGGACATGGTTTCCTCGGTTGAGACTGTTCCGGAGATGGAACTGCTGCCGAGGGTATGCCGCTCCTGCGTCCTACGCCAGAGGCTCGAAGGGGGAGCCTTTCGGTTCGGAGAAGCCGAAGAAGGCCCAGCTCTGCGCCATGTGCGGCGGCAGCGGCGCGGTGACGGTCAGGGTCTTGCCGTTCGGCCGCTTCAGCGTGATCTGCCGCGCATGCAGGTGCAGCTTGCGCGACAGCCCGTCGCCGGCCAGCAGGGCCGCCTGCCCGCCATATTTGCCGTCGCCCTGGATCGGCGTGCCGATGGCCTGCATGTGCACGCGCAGCTGGTGCGTGCGGCCGGTGACCGGGCGCATGGCGACGAAGGCGGCCTGCTTGCCGACGGCCTCCACCACCATGAAGTCGGTGATCGAGCGCTTGCCCTCTTCCTCGTCGATATCCATCTTCTCGCCGCGCTTGCCGGGCAGCTTGGCGATCGGCAGGTCGATGCGGCCCTCGCGCGGCTTCGGGATGCCCGCCGTAATCGCCCAGTACAGCTTTTCCGCATCCTTGGCGCGGAAGGCCGCGGTCAGCCAGCGCGCCGCCGCCGCCGTGCGCGCCAGCAGCAGCACGCCGCTGGTGTCCTTGTCCAGCCGGTGGACCAGGCGCGGCCGTTCCTTCGCATCGAAGGTCAGCGCGTCCAGCAGCGCATCGATATGGGTGGTCATGCCGGTACCGCCCTGCACGGCAAGGCCGGCCGGCTTGTTGATCGCCAGCACCTCGTCATCGCGGTACAGCACGGCGTCGCGCAGCATCGCCTCCAGCTTCGCATCGGCTTTCGGGCGCGGCGCTGTCTTCGGCGGCGGCGCGGAGTCGAGGTCGCCCAGCGGCGGCACCCGCACGGCCTGCCCGGCCTCCAGCCGGTGGTTCGCCTTCACGCGCTTGCCATCGACGCGCACCTGGCCGGTGCGCAGCAGCTTTTCCAGCCGGCCATGGCCCAGCGCCGGATAATGCTTACGGAACCAGCGGTCGAGGCGGGTATCCGCATCCTCCGGCGTGATGGTCAGGGTCTCGACGCCGCTCATGACAGCACCTGCCTTGTCAGATACATGGCCAGGAAGACGGCGGCCAGACAACCGATGACCGACGCGCCGACATAGAGGAAGGCCGGCCCGTAGGCACCGCGCCCGGACAGCACGGCGACATCCAGCGAGAAGGCGGAGAAAGTGGTCAGCGCGCCCAGGAAGCCGGTGACCAGGAAGCCGCGCAGCTCCGGCGAGGCCTGGAACTTCAGCGCCAGCCCCTCGACCAGCACGCCGATCAGGAAGCAGCCGATCAGGTTCACCGTCAGCGTTCCCCATGGGAAGCCGGTGCCCAGCCACTGGCCCATCAGCCTGTTCACCTCGTGGCGCGCCACGGCGCCCACCGCGCCGCCCAGCGCGACTGCTATCAGCATGTTCATGGGCGTTCTTCAGCTCGCTTTCATTCAGGTCGATCCTGCGCCGACCGTGCCTTGGGTCAAGCCTGTACACCCGTGGGCAGGAAAAATGCAAAAAAATCGCATCCAGCCGGGATTAGAGGCAGGGGCTCAGGCGTATACCTTCACGAGTGCGGAAGGAAATCCGCGCTATCCTTCGGTTTCCCCGACCCGACCTGAGCCGTTCGATGCCGCGCCATTCCCTCTCCCATCTGCTTGCCACAGAGACCGACCGGTTGCGGCGCTATGCCCGCAGCCTGGTCCGTGGCCGGGAGGAGGCGGAGGATCTGGTGCAGGAGACCCTGCTGCGCGGCATCGAACGGTCTTCTTCCTGGGACCCGTCACGGCCGCTCGGACCCTGGCTGTTCAGCATCCTGCACAATCTCTATGCCAGCGGCATGCGCCGTGCGCAGTCGCGCGAGCGGGCACTGCGCCATATCGGGCTGCTGCTGGAGCCGCCCCGTTCGGCACCGAGCACGCCCGCCGCCCAGATGGAGCTGAATGAGACGCTGAGGGCGCTCTACGACCTGCCGGAGGAGCAGCGCCAGGTGCTGGTGCTGGTGACCATTGAGGACCTGTCCTACGAGGAGGCCGCCGCCCGCCTCGATATCCCGCTGGGCACGCTGATGTCGCGCCTGGCGCGTGGCCGTGAAGCCCTGCGGCAGGCGGTGGACCGTGACGAGAAACGCCCGGGCGGGCTGAAACTGGTGAGGTGAGACATGGAAACGCCCATCGACCGTTCGATCAGTGAAACCGATCTGCACGCCTATATCGATGGCGGGCTGGAGGAAGAGCGGATGCGCGCTGTCGAGACCTATCTCGACGCCCATCCGGAAGAGGCCGAACGCGTGCGCGCCTACGCCCTGCAGCGGCTGGAGATCACCCGCTATCTGGATGCGGAAATGCAGGTGAAGCCGCTGCGCACCGAACGGCTGTCCAGGCGCTTGTCGCAGGCGCTGGTGCTGCGGAATGCGCGTCCCTGGCTGATGCGCAGTATTGCCGCCTGCCTGCTGGTCGCGCTGGGCTGGGGGGCACGGGATTTGGCCACCTTGCCGGCAACCGCCGCCTTGCCGGTCTTCGCCAATGAAGCGTCCGAAGCGCATGAGACGGTCGCCGAAATCGACCTGCCACTGTCAGAGGTGCTGCGTGCGGAGCCGATGACGCTGGTCAATTATCTCGCCCGGCATGACCAGGCCGACCTGCCGGTACGGGCGCTTTCGCTGGATGGGTTGCTGGTTCGCGGCGCGCAGCTGGTCCCCTGGGATGAAGGTACGGCGCTGCAATTCGTGTTCGAGAAGGCCGATGGCGGCCAGCGCGTCACCCTGTTCGTTGCCGTGCCCAGCAAGGCGGCGCATCTGGAGCCGCGTCCAGTCAAGCTGAAGGGCGTGCCGATGGTGTACTGGCAGAGCGGCCGGCTGGCCTTCGCGCTCAGCGGCGATCTGCCGGAAACCGTGCTGAACGCTTATGCCACGCATATCGAACATGAAACCGAGCGGCGCGGCTGAACCGGCCTTTCCCTACCGCCAACGAGAGTATGAACAGGCCATGCTGGCACCCGGCGACCCCGTTCCCTGGTTTTCCTGCGATTCCACGGTCAATCCGCGTTTCTTCTTTCCTTCGGTCGCGGACAAGCCGATTGCGGTCTTTTTCTTCGGATCGTTCGCAACGCCGCTCATGGCGCAGCTGTGGGAGGCCTTTTTCGCCGCGCGGCTGCAGTTCGCGGCGCGGGGCTTCCGTGTCATCGGGGTGAGTGTCGATCCGCGTGACCGGCAGCAACCCCGGCTGATCGATGCACGGCAGGACTTCGTCACCCTGTGGGACGCGGAGATGAAGATCAGCAGCCTGTTCGGCGTGGCGCAGCGGCAGATGGCGCCGGGTGCGGGCCCGGGCGCGGTCATGGCCAACTGGTCCTATGCGCCGGCTGTTTGTCTGCTGGACGAAAATCTGCGGGTCATTGACTGGATTCCGCTGGGCGATGCGAAGACGCATGTCGCGCGGACACTCGCGCGGATCGATGCGCTGCCGCCGCGGCCCGCCCCGCGTCTGGTCGAACAATGCGCGCCGGTGCTGCAGGTGCCGAATGTGATCGACCGGCAGCTCTGCCGGACGCTGATCGAGACCTGGGAGCAGGAAGGCAATACCGAGTCCGGCTATATGGAGCGCGACGGCAAGGGCAAGCTGGTCGGCTATATCGACCACAGCCGCAAGCGCCGCCGCGATCATTTCCTGCCGAACCAGTCGCCGCTCTATGTAAATCTGAGAGACATCGTCACGCAGCGCATCGTGCCGATGGTGGCGCGCGCCTATCACTACCAGATCAGCCGGGTCGAGCGCTTCTGCATTGCCTGCTATGACGGCGAGGATGGCGGCGGCTATTTCAAGGCGCACCGGGATTTCACCGGGCCGGAATCCCACCGCGCCTTCGCCATGACGATCAATCTGAACGCCGAGGAGTATGAGGGCGGACATCTGGTGTTCCCGGAGTTTGGGCCGCATCTCTACCGTCCCGGAACCGGTGATGCGGTGCTGTTCTCGGGCTATCTGATGCATGAGGTGCGGCCGGTCACGCGCGGGCGCCGCTTCGCGCTGCTCTCCTTCTTCTATGGCGAACGCGAGGCCAGGGTGCGCGAACAGTACGCCCAGACCCATGGCATCGGGCACGAGACGGTGCGCGGCACGCCCGAATATGAACGGCTTAAGGCCGTCGGGAATGACGGGTAGCAGGGGATAACGGCTCAGCTGGCTGGACTTTCGGGGGCCGATACCTTAGAACGCCGCCTTCGATTGCGAGAAAGCCGACATCCCCATGGATCATCTCGACGCGCTCGAAAGCCAGTCGATCTACATTTTCCGCGAGGCGTTCAACCGGTTTGACCGGCTGGCCATGCTGTGGTCGCTGGGCAAGGATTCGAACGTCATGATATGGCTGGCCCGCAAGGCCTTCTTCGGCCATATCCCGTTTCCGCTGCTGTTCTGCGACACCGGCAAGAAGTTCCCGGAAATGTACGAGTTCCGCGACCGCTACCGGCAGGAGTGGGAACTGAACCTTGTCGTACGGGACTGCCCGCCGATCGAGGAGATCGACGCGACCCTGCCGCCTGCCGCCCGGTCGGCCGCGCGCAAGACCGAGGCGCTGAAGCGCGCCATCGCGGAATTCGACTTCCAGGCGGTGGTTGCCGGCATCCGCCGCGACGAGGAGCCGACACGCGCCAAGGAGCGTGTGTTCAGCCCGCGCGGCGTCGATGCGGCCTGGAACTTCAAGGACCAGCCGCCGGAATTCTGGGACCAGTACAACACCGATTTCGCACCCGGCACGCATGTCCGCATCCATCCGATCCTGCATTGGACGGAGCTGGACATCTGGCGCTACATCCAGCGCGAGAAGATCCCCGTGGTGCCGCTCTATTTCTCGAAGAACGGCAAGCGCTACCGCAGCCTGGGCGATACCGACATCACCCATCCGGTTGCCAGCGAGGCGGCGACCATCGAGGAGATCATCGCCGAGCTGGAGCAGACCCGCGTGCCGGAGCGCAGCGGCCGTGCCATGGATACCGAGACCGAGGACGCCTTCGAGCGGCTGCGCACGGCGGGGTATATGTGATGACGGCAACGATCCAGGGCACGGCTCCGCTGACCATCGTCATCGTCGGCCATGTCGATCACGGTAAATCCACGCTGGTCGGGCGGCTGATCCATGACACCGGCTCCATGCCAGACGGCAAGCTGGAAGCCATCCGGGCGATGTCGGAAAAGCGCGGCATGCCCTTCGAATGGGCCTTCCTGCTGGATGCCTTCCAGGCCGAGCGCGACCAGGGCATCACCATCGACACGACGCAGATCCACTTCAAGACCGAGACGCGGCCCTACCTCATCGTCGATGCGCCGGGTCACAAGGAATTCCTGAAGAACATGATCACCGGTGCGTCCGCTGCTGCTGCCGCTGTGCTGGTGGTCGATGCGGTGGATGGCGTGCAGGAACAGTCGCGCCGGCACGGCTATCTGCTGCATCTGCTGGGGGTGCGTCAGGTCGTGGTGGCGGTGAACAAGATGGACCTCGCCGGCTACGATGCCGGGCGGTTCGCCCAGGTTGAGGCGGATATCCGCGCCTATCTGGCCTCCATCGGGGTGGAGCCGCTGCAGGTGGTGCCGGTCTCCGCGCGCGAGGGCGACAATATCGCCCGCCGCTCGGACGCCATGCCCTGGTATCAGGGGCCGACCGTTACTGGGGCGCTGGATGGCTGCATGCCGCCGCCGCCGCCGGTCGATCTGCCGCTGCGCCTGCCGGTGCAGGACGTCTACAAGTTCGACCAGCGCCGCATTCTCGCCGGCCGCATCGAAAGCGGCAGCCTGTCGGTCGGCGACCGCATCCTGGTGTCGCCGGCGAACAAGAGTGCGCGCATCGCCAGCATCGAGGCATGGAACGCCGCCGCGCCGGTGACGACGGCCAGTGCCGGCCAGTCGGTCGGCATCACGCTGGACGAGCCGATCTTCGTCGAGCGCGGGCAGATCGTCAGCCATGCCGAGACCGCGCCGGTCGAGACCAACGTGTTCCGCGCGCGGCTGTTCTGGCTGGGTCACTCGCCGCTGCGACAGGGCCGGACCTACAAGATGAAGCTGGCGACCGGCGAGTTCCCGGTCGAGGTGGAGCGGGTCGAGACGGTCATCGATGTCGGCGACCTGTCGCTCAGCGCCAATGAGGCGGTGGAGCGCAATGGCGTTGCCGAGGTGGTGCTGCGGTCCCGCTCGCTGCTGGCGCTGGACGAGTTCCAGCGCAACCCGCGCACCGGGCGCTTCGTGCTGGTCGAGGGCTACGACATTGTCGGCGGCGGCATCGTCTCGATGGAAGGCTATCCCGACCAGCGCGCCCAGCGCACCGTGGTCTCCACCAACATCCACGCGGTGGAAAGCCGGGTGGCGATGGAGGATCGCTGGCAGAAGAACAACCACAAGAGCGGCGTGATCTGGCTGACCGGCCTGTCCGGGGCGGGCAAGACCACGCTGGCGCTGGCGCTGGAACATGAACTGCACCGCAAGGGCTATCAGGTCTATGTGCTGGACGGCGACAATATCCGCCACGGCCTGTCCGCCGATCTGGGTTTCTCGCCAGACGACAGGGCGGAGAATATCCGCCGCGTCGGCGAGGTGTCGGCGCTGTTCGCCCAAGCCGGCATGATCGTCGTCACCGCCTTCATCTCGCCCTACCGGGCCGACCGTGACCATGTGCGCGACATTGCCGGGACGCTGTTCCACGAGGTCCATGTGAAGGCGGATGTCGCCACCTGCGAGCTGCGCGACCCGAAGGGGCTGTACAAGAAGGCGCGGGCCGGCGAGATCAAGGATTTCACCGGCATTTCCGCCCCCTACGAGCCGCCGCAGGCGCCGGAGCTGGTGGTGGATACGGCGAACCAGAGCATCGAGCAGTCGGTGGCCGAACTGTTGGCCTATGTCACCACGCATTTCCGGCTGACGACAAAGACGGCCGCGGCAGGCTAATATCCGGGGTCCATGGATCAGGGAGGCAAGGATGACGGAAGAAAAACCGTTCGACCCGTTGTGGGACGAGGATAATGTCCTGATCTGTGTCACCCTGCCGGCGCCGCAGGGGCAGAAGGGCTGCTATACGGTCATGAACTGGTGCCGGCGCTGCGGCGACAAGCTGGATGTGCAGCGCATCGCCGACAAGCTGGCGCCAAGCCGCGATGAAGCCCTGAGTGCCGCACGCCAGTTCTGCCAGCAGAACGCCATCCCCGTGCTGTATGACGCGGATTTCCACCAGCTGGATTTCAGCCAGCCGGAGGCCGCCGTCGCCACGGCGCTGGAAGGTCTCGGCCGCCCCGCCTGAGGGCCAGCCATGCAGGCTGGCCGGCAACACCGGTCTTGTGCCGTCCCGCTGCCTCGCCTATGACATCGGATAGTCTAACGGATCGTCCCGCCCACTACTTTCGAGCCTTCCCATGGATGCAAGCGTGATCGACGCGACGCTGCTGGCGCTCGCCTTTGCGGTTTTCGCGACCGGCCTGTTCGCCGGTGTTCTGGCTGGCCTGCTCGGCGTGGGCGGCGGCATCGTCATCGTGCCGGTGCTGTTCCATATCCTGACCGGTTTCAACATCGACCCGTCGGTGAAGATGCATCTGGCGGTCGGCACCTCGCTCGCCACCATCATCCCGACCTCGATCATGTCGGCGCGCTCGCACCACAAGCGCGGCTCGGTCGATTTCGACCTGCTGAAGTCCTGGGCGCCGATGGCGCTGATCGGCGCGCTGATCGGCACGGTCATTGCGGTCTATGTGAAGGGCGCGGTGCTAACCGGCGTGTTCGCCGTGGTTGCACTGATCGTCGCCGCCCATATGGCTTTCGCGCGGGAAGGCATGCATATCTCCGATCGGCTGCCCAGGGCGCCGCTGAAGCATCTGATCGCGGTGATCATCGGCGGCTTCTCGACCATGATGGGCATTGGCGGCGGAACGCTCAGCGTGCCGACCCTGTCGCTGTTCAACTTCCCGATCAAGCGGGCGGTCGGCACCGCCTCGGCGCTGGGGCTGGTGATCGCCATTCCGGGCACCATCGGCTTCCTCTACAGCGGTATCGGCATGCCGAACCGCCCGCCGCTCAGTATCGGCTATGTCTCGCTGATCGGCTTCGCGCTGATCGTGCCGGCCACCATGCTGGCCGCCCCCTGGGGGGCGCGCATGGCGCATGCGATGAGCACGAAGTGGCTGCGCCGCGCCTTTGCCCTTTTCCTCGCCATCACCTCGGCGCGGATGTTCTACAGCCTGTTCGCCTGAACCATAAGGAAGCAGCCAAAATGGCGCACCAGATCGGAATCATCGGCCTTGGCATCATGGGGCAGCGCATGCTGAACAGCATGGCGGTGCATGACGGCTTCGAGGTCGCAGTGGCCTGGGACCCGTCTGCCGAGGCGATGGCCGCGCTGGCGAAGGACCGGCCACAGATCCGCCGCGCCGCCAGCGCCGAAGCGCTGATCGCCGATCCGGCCATCGAGTGCGTCTATATCGCCTCGCCGCCGACCAGCCATCTGGCTTATGCGATGGCCAGCTTCGATGCCGGCAAGGCGGTGTTCTGCGAGAAGCCGCTGGCGGTTGATCTGGCCGAGGCCGGGCAGGTGACGGACCGGGTGATGAAGGAAGGGATGAAGGCGGCGGTGAATTTCCCATTCGCCTCCTCGCTGGCCGGTACGACGATGCGCGAGGCGCTGGAGTCGGGAGCGCTGGGTGCCGTGAAGCAGGTCGAGATCGAGGTCGCCTTCGCGAAATGGCCGCGCGGCTGGCAGGAGGGCGCTGTCGGCTGGCTGGCCCGGCGGGAGCAGGGCGGCTTTACCCGCGAGGTGCTGTCGCATTTCCTGTTCCTGACCCGCCGCCTGATTGGCCCACTGTCGATCCGCGGTGTCACCGTGGAGTACCCGGAAGACGGTGTGACGGCAGAGGTCGCCATCGAGGCCGACATGATGGCGGGGGGTGTCGCGGTACGACTGCAGGGTCGTGTTGAGGGCGAGAAGGATGACCATAATCGCTGGACTGTCACCGGCGAGAAGGGCGCGATGCGCATCTGCGACTGGATGACTGCGGAGCGGTTCGGGGCGACCAGCTGGGAAACGGTCGATCTCGGTCCCGCCGATACGCTGCGCCCGCGCTCCGTGCAGCAGCAGCTGAACCAGCTCTCCCTGATGCTGCAGGGCAAGCCGCACCGGCTGGCCACCTTCGAGGAAGGCTATGCCGTGCAGGGCTGCGTCGAGGCGCTGCTGGGGCAGCATACGACCGCCTGACCCACCCCACTTTCTTTGATCGGAATGCGCCCGCCGGCATCGCCGGCGGGCTTTTTCGTCTGGAGTCAAAGGGTTGGATGGTGTTTGACTGCCGTTCATTCGGAAGGTTTTTGTTCAAATAGCATTCTGTTCAAAAAGTTTTTCTGGGAATTACTTTTCATGTTTACCGGGATACCAGCTTGGCATATCATTCTCTCCTGAGATGAACTTTTTGGTGTGCCGTCTATCGTTGCAAGGGTAGCCGGCTTGTCCGAGAGGACAGGATCGGGTTCGGCGTTCCCTCGTGACCCTACTGATTTCGTGGTCGTTTAGCCGTACGGCCTCGAAATGCACCCTCGTTCTGCGAGGTGTGCCTCCCCACCACTGGCCCTCCCCCTCTCCTGCGCGGGGGAGGGCCTTTTTTTGTTTGCGCCAAGCGGGTTGCGGGCGCGGCTCGTTGCGGGGAAGATCGCGGCGCTGGCGCTGTCGGCCAGCGGATGCGGGGACCGCGCGGCTTATGAAACGGGGTATCGTCATTACGGCCATTTCTATCGCTGTGGCGCTGCTGGCGGCCGGTGCGCAACCGGCTCATGCCGAATCGTCCCGTGCCGAACCGCCGCGGCGGCTGGCCTCGATCAATCTGTGCGGCGACCAGCTGCTGCTGTTGCTGGCGGAACGCCGGCAGATCGCCAGCCTGTCTTATCTTGCCGCCGATCCTGCCGTGTCGGCGCTGGCCGACCGGGTGGGGGATATTCCCCTGAACAGCGGCCGGGCGGAGGAGATCGTCGCACTTCAGCCGGACCTCGTGCTGTCCGGCACCTATCAGCAGCGTATGACGAACGGCATGCTGCGCCGGCTGGGTGTTGCCGTGCTGGAGCTGCCACCGGCGGACTCGCTGGACGGGGCGCTGGCGCAGATCCGCAGCGTCGCGACCGCCATCGGGGCGGCGGAGAAGGGCGAGGCGCTGGCGCAATCGCTTGAACGGCGCATTGCCGCTGCCCGTCCGTCGCCCAAGGCGGATCGGCCAGGCGCGTTTCTGCTGCAACCCAACCTCTATGCCAGCGGGCCGGATTCGCTGGCCGGTCACCTGCTGGAACAGGCCGGGTTCCGTAATCTCGCGGCAGGCCCAACCGCCCGCCAAGGCACGTTCCTGACGCTGGAGGATATTCTGCTCGCCCGCCCGGATGTGCTGGTACTGGAGGAAGCAATAGGCGAAGGCGTCTCGCTGGCGCGGCATCGCCTCGATCATGCGGCGCTGCAGGCTTCGACACAGCGGCGCGTCTCGCTGGAAGGGCGGTTGCTGACCTGCCCCGGACCGGGGCTGGCGGTGGCGGCGGAAATTCTGGCGGAGGCGCGCCCGTGACGGTATCCCCCGATATTTCGGCCTCGCTGGCGCGGGCTGGCCGGTCCGCCTGGCATGTCGGGCTGGGGCTGGTCCTGCTGGTCGTGATTCTCTTTGCCGCTTCCCTGCTGATCGGCCGGGCGCCGCTGGCGCTGCTCGAACTGTTGAGCATGGGCGGGGAGGAGGCGGCCATCGCCCGGTCGATCCTGCTGGATATCCGCCTGCCGCGCGCGCTGCTGGGCCTGCTGGTGGGCGCGGCGCTGGGCCTGTCGGGGGCCGCCCTGCAGGGGCTGCTGCGCAACCCGCTGGCGGAGCCGGGGCTGCTGGGCATCTCGGCCAGTGCCGCGCTGGGGGCGGTCACCGTGTTCTATTTCGGGCTCGCCGGCAGCCTGTCGCTGATCCTGCCGCTGGGTGGGCTGATCGGTGCTGCCCTGTCGGTGCTGCTGCTCTATGCGCTGGCGGGACGGGATGCCAGCGTGCTGACGCTGATCCTGGCCGGGGTGGCGCTGAACAGCCTTGCCGGTGCACTGACAGCGCTGGCGCTGAACCTGGCCCCATCGCCCTATGCCGCGCTGGAGATCGTCTATTGGCTGCTGGGCTCGCTGGCCGACCGCAGCATGCGGGAGGTCTGGCTGGCCGCCCCCTTCATGCTGGCCGGCATGGTGCTGCTGCTGGCGAGCGGCGGCAGCCTGGCAGCGCTCAGCCTCGGCGAGGATACCGCGCGCAGCCTGGGCGTGCGGCTGGGGCGGCTGCGCCTGCTGGTGATCGGCGGCACCGCGCTGGCGGTGGGGGCGGCGGTGTCGGTCAGCGGTGCCATCGGCTTTGTCGGGCTGGTCGTGCCGCATCTGCTTCGCCCGCTGGTGGGCTATGACCCGGCGCGGCTGCTGCCGCTGAGCGCGCTGGGCGGAGCGGCCCTTGTGCTGGCCGCCGACATCGCCGTCCGCCTGCCGGTCGGCGCCATGGAGCTGAAGCTGGGCGTGGTCACGGCGTTAGTCGGCGCGCCCTTCTTCCTGCATCTGCTCTATACCACGCGGAGACAGATGCGATGAGCGGCCTGCTGCATGCCACCGGCCTTGCCGTTTCGCTTGGCGGCCGCTCTGTCCTGTCCGGGGTGGATGTCGCGGCGGGGCCGGGCGAGCTGGTCGGCCTGCTGGGACCGAACGGAGCGGGCAAGACGACGCTGTTGCGCGCCCTGTCCGGGCTGCAGGCTCCGCAGGCCGGGGCGGTGACGCTGGATGGTGCGCCGCTGGCGGCGATGTCTCCGCCGGTGCTGGCCCGGCGCCTGGCTTATCTGGCATCCGGGAACGAGTGCCAGTGGCCGCTGGTGGCCGAGGCGCTGGTGGCGCTGGGACGCCTGCCGCACCGCACGCCCTGGAGCCGTCTGTCGGTGGAGGATATGGCTGCCATCGAATCGGCGATGCGCTTTACCGGCGTGCTCGGCCTTGTCGGGCGGCCCGTCACGCAGCTCTCCGGCGGCGAGCTGGCGCGCGTGCTGCTGGCCCGCGCTTTGGCCGGCGATCCCGAACTGCTGCTGGCGGACGAGCCGGTGGCCGGGCTCGACCCCGGCCATCAGCTGGACGTGATGGCGCTGCTGGCGCGCCGGGCCGCAGGTGGGGGAACTGTAGTCGTGGCGTTGCACGACCTGACACTGGCGGCGCGCTTCTGCACGCGGCTCATCCTGTTGTCCGAGGGGACGCTGCTGGCCGAAGGCGCTGCCGAGGCTGTGCTGACGCCGGAGAACCTACGCGCCGCCTATGGCATAGAGGCGACGGTCGGCACGCTGGGCGGCCAGGTCGCCATCGCCGTGACTCGTCCATAAAAAAAGAACCCGGGGATTGCTCCCCGGGCCGAATTTTGTCGGTGTGCGTTCGCGTCTTGGCGGCGGGGCGTTTTACCCCACCTCAACCCGCTGCCTGTCAGGACGCGCGGTTCATCCGATTTTCGATCAGATCATTCACGACGCCGGGATCGGCCAGCGTTGAGGTATCGCCAAGGGCGTCATATTCATTTGCCGCAATCTTGCGCAGAATGCGACGCATAATTTTACCCGAGCGCGTTTTTGGCAGTCCGGGCGCCCACTGGATGAGGTCTGGGCTGGCGATCGGGCCGATTTCCTTGCGCACCCATTGCACCAGTTCCTTGCGCAGCGCCTCGGTCGGCTCCTCGCCGGCGGTCAGCGTCACATAGGCATAGATGCCCTGGCCCTTGATGTCGTGCGGGTAGCCGACCACGGCGGCTTCCGCCACCTTCGGATGGGCGACCAGCGCGCTTTCCACCTCGGCCGTGCCCATGCGATGGCCGGACACGTTGATCACGTCATCGACGCGGCCGGTGATCCAGTAATAGCCATCCTCGTCCCGCCGCGCGCCGTCGCCGGTGAAGTAGTAGCCGAGGAAGGTCGAGAAGTAGGTGTCGATGAAGCGCTGGTGATCGCCATAGACGGTGCGCATCTGGCCGGGCCAGCTGTCGGCGATGCAGAGATTGCCCTCGGTGGCGCCCTTCAGCTCGTTGCCTTCATGGTCCACCAGCACCGGCAGAACCCCGAAGAACGGGCGGGTGGCCGATCCCGGCTTCAGCGGCGTGGCGCCAGGCAGCGGGCTGATCAGGATGCCGCCGGTCTCGGTCTGCCACCAGGTATCGACGATGGGCGACTTCTCGTCGCCGACGACGCGGTAGTACCACAGCCAGGCTTCCGGGTTGATCGGCTCGCCGACCGAGCCCAGCAGGCGCAGGCTCTTGCGGTTGGTCTTCTTTACCGGCTCCTCGCCGTCGCGCATCAGGGCGCGGATGGCGGTCGGCGCGGTGTAGAAGGTATTCACCTTGTGCTTGTCCACGACCTGCCAGAAGCGCGAGCCGTCCGGATAGTTCGGCACGCCCTCGAACATCAGCGTGGTGGCCCCGTTCGCCAGCGGGCCATAGACGATGTAGCTGTGGCCGGTCACCCAGCCGACATCGGCGGTGCACCAGTAGATATCGCCCTCGTGATAGTCGAAGACATACTGGTGGGTCATCGAGGTATAGACGAGATAGCCGCCCGAGGTGTGCAGCACGCCCTTCGGACTGCCGGTCGAGCCGGAGGTATAGAGGATGAACAGCGGGTCTTCCGCCTTCATCTCCTCCGGCGGGCAGTCGGCCGGAACCTTGGAGGCCGCCTCGTGGTACCAGACATCGCGCCCGTCCGCCCAGTCGATCTTGCCGCCGGTGCGCTTCACCACGACGACACTCTTCACGCCCGGACACTTCTTCAGCGCCTCGTCGGTGTTCGCCTTCAGCGGCACCTTGCGGCCGCCGCGCAGCCCTTCGTCGGAGGTCACGACCACGGTGGAATCGCAATCCACGATCCGGCCTGCCAGCGCGTCCGGCGAGAAGCCGCCGAACACCACGGAATGGATGGCGCCGATGCGCGCGCAGGCCAGCATGGCATAGGCCGCTTCCGGGATCATCGGCAGGTAGATCGTCACCCGGTCGCCCTTCTTCACGCCCTGCGCCTTCAGCACATTGGCGAAGCGGCAGACCTCCTCATGGAGCTGGCCATAGGTGATGTTTTTATGCTCGGACGGATCGTCGCCTTCCCAGATGATCGCCACCTGGTCGCGGCGCTTGGCCAGGTGCCGGTCGATGCAGTTGGCCGCGACATTCAGCGTGCCATCCTCGAACCAACGGATATGCAGGTTGTTGCGGTCGAAGGAGATGTCCTTGACCTTGCTGTAGGGCTTGATCCAGTCGATGCGCTTGCCGTGTTCGGCCCAGAAACCGTCCGGGTCCTTGATCGAGCGTTCGTAGAGGTCGAAATACCCTTTTTCGTCAATCCAGGCGGATTTAGCCCGGTCTTCGCGAATCGGTATCACTGAGGCGTCTGACATGATGCGGCCGTCTCCCTAAGTTCCGAATGCGTTTATATGACCGTACGGGCTGTCCGGGGGCTCGCAGCGATCTGGCCAATCACGCGGTTAGCGGGGCGATTATCCATGCTCGCACGGCGCGAAACAAGCCCGCCGAAATCGCTCGCTTCTGCCGGGAAATCGGCCCCGCCCTTGAGCGACGGGAATGAAGCCCTATAGTGACGGCAAATCACGAAGGGGAAATTCCACAATGCTTTCTGGCCTGCGGACCGCGCTTTTCGCCCTCAGTCTTGCCTGCGCCCTTCTCGTGCCGGCCGCCGGTGCGATGGCGCAACAGTCCGGCCAGGCCCAGGAAACGGCCCAGGACTCTGCCCAGGTGCCAGCGCAGCAGGAATTGCAGAAGCTGGCCGATACGCTGAAGGACGAGCAGAAGCGCCAGGCGCTGATCGAGCAGATCGAGGCGCTGGTCAAGGTTCAGGATGCCAGCGGCGAGGCGCAGGAGCCGGTGCCGGTGTCCAGCCTGCTGGGCCGCGTGTCGGCGCGCATCGGTGTGCTGAGCGGCGCGCTGGTCCAGGGCATCGAGGCGGTGTTCAACTATGACCGCGTTCTCGACTGGGGTATGACGCTGGCGCGGGACGAACAGCGCCGCGAGCGCCTGCTGCTCGGCCTCGGCAAGATCCTCGTCGTCGTGCTGTCGGGCTATGTCGCCTATTACGTGGTGCGCCTGCTGTTCCGGCGGCTACGGCGTCAGGCGGCGGAGAAGGAGACGCAGACCCGCTGGCTCAGCTGGCTGATGCTTCTGGTGCGCGGCGTGTTCGACCTGATCCCGGTCCTGGCCTTCTTCGGCGCCGCCCAGGCGGTCATCGTTATGGCGCAGATGCCGCCTTCCGTGCGGCTGGCGTCGGTTGCGCTGATCTTCGCCTTCGTCGTGTACAAGGCGGTGATGGCCGCCATCGACCTGATGCTGTCGCCACAGCATCGCGACCGCCGCCATCTGCGCATCACCGACGAGACCGCGGCCTATCTGCATATCTGGCTGCGCCGTTTCACGATAACCGCCGTGTTCGGCCTGTTCGCCGTCGAGGCCGCGGTGCCGCTTGGCCTGCCGAACGCGGTGGCTGAGGTTTTCGTGAAGCTGATCTATGTCGTGCTGGCGGTCATGGCGGTCATCTTCGTGCTGCAGAACCGCAAGCCGGTGGCCGATGCGCTGCGCGGCGGTGATCCGGCGACCGCCTGGCAGGCCGAAGGCGAGGAGCCGCAGCCCGAACTGCCCGCCGCCGCCCGCGCGATGCGGCGGATGCGTCGGCGGATTGCCGGCATCTGGCACTTTGTGGCGCTGCTCTACATCTTCGCCCTCTTCGGCATCCTGATCCTTGAGGTCCAGGGCGGCTTCACCTTCGTGATCCGCGCGACAATCATTTCCGGCATCATCCTGGTCCTGGCCCGTCTGGCCTGGACCGGGATCGACCGGGCGGTCACGCAGCTGTTTTCGGTCAGCGAGCAGATGCGCCAGGATTTCCCCAGCCTGGAGGCCCGCGCCAACCGCTATGTGCCTGTGCTCAGCACCGTGCTGCATGGCCTCATCGTCGTGATCGCCGCCGTGGCGCTGCTGCAGGTCTGGGGGCTGGACGCCTTCGCCTATGTCACCTCAACCGGCGGCCAGCGTTTCGTGACCACGGTGCTGACCATCCTGATCATCCTCGGCGTGGCCGCCGCGATCTGGGAGGCGGTCAGCCTGATGGTGGAGCGCTATCTGAAGCGGCTGGACGATCAGGGCCAGACCAACACCCGCGCCAAGACCCTGCTGCCGCTGGTGCGCAACGCGCTGTTGATCGTGCTGATCACGCTGGTCACGCTGATCGTGCTGTCGGAGTTGGGGGTCAATATCGCGCCGCTGCTGGCCGGTGCCGGTGTCATCGGCCTGGCCATCGGCTTCGGCTCGCAGGCGCTGGTGAAGGATGTGATCACCGGCCTGTTCCTGCTGGTCGAGGACACCATCAATGTCGGTGACGTGGTGCAGGTCGGCAGCCAGTCCGGCGTGGTCGAGGGCATGTCGATCCGCGCCATCCGGCTGCGCGACCTGGGCGGCAACGTGCATGTCATCCCGTTCGGCTCGGTCGATATCATCACCAACATGACCAAGGATTTCGGCCGCGCGGTGGTCGATGTCGGCATCGCCTACCGGGAGAATGTGGACGAGGTCATCGAGGTGCTGCGCAAGATCGGCGAGGAACTGGCCGAGGACGAGAACTTCAAGGCCAATATCACCGCGCCGATGGAGATTTTCGGCGTGCAGGCGCTGGGCGATTCCGCCGTGGTCATCCGCTGCCGCTTCACCACCAAGGCCGGCATGCAGTGGGCCATCAGCCGCGAGATGAACCGCCGGGTGAAGAACCGCTTCGACGAGCTGGGCATCGAGATTCCGTTCCCGCATCAGACGCTGTATTTCGGCATCGACAAGGAGGGCGGCTCGCCGCCGGCGCGGCTGCTGATCGACCGGACAAAGCGCGCCAAGCCGGTGCAGAAGGACGAGGCCGCCGTCGACGCTGCCACGTCCGAGGCGAAGCAGCCCAAGGGCCCGCCGCCGGAGATGCGCGATTCCGCTGACGCCAAGGTTCAGGCCGCGAAGGAAGAGGCGGAGGAGAAGCAGGCCGAGGAGGCCGCGGAGAAGGAAAAGAAAAAGAGCTAGCCTCTGCGCCAGCGTCGTTTCGATGAGGCCGGTATCGTGGTGGGCGCGATGGAGGCGCCCGCCACCACCACCGGCCGGGCATTCACCCGCTCGCGATGCCAGACATAGACGCCGGACGCGATGACGATGCTGGCCCCAACCCAGGTCCAGCCATCGGGGACCGAGGCGAAGACCAGATAGCCGATGGCCGTCGTCCAGATCAGGTTGCTGTAGGAGAATGGCGCCAGCAGCGAGGCCGAGGCCAGGTTGAAGCCGCGGATCAGCAGGTACTGGCCGGTCACCGACAGAAAGCCCATCACCACCATGAAGCCCCAGTAGGCGGCATCGGCCGGTACCCACAGGAAGGGCATGATCGCGCTCATGATGACCACCCCGACCAGCGCCGTGTAGAACAGCGTCGTCACCGGCTTTTCGGCATGGCGCATGCGGCGGGTCATGATCAGGCCCAGCGCCCAGCTGGTCGCGGAGAACATCGGGAAGAAGGCTGCCGGGTCGAACTGGTCGCTGCCCGGCCGGATGATGATGAGCATGCCGATGAAGCCGGCCAGCACCGCCAGCCAGCGGCGCAGCCCCACCTTTTCCCCCAGCAGCGGGATCGACAGCGCCGTCACCATCAGCGGGGCGACGAAGCCGATGGCGGTCGCCTGCGCCAGCGGCAGGTGCGCCAGCCCGGTGACGAAGAAGGTGGAGGAGCCCAGCATGAACAGGCCGCGCGTCAGCTGCAGCTTCGGCTGGCCGGTGGCAAGCGGCCGGTCGCGCCACACCAGCAGCAGCCAGGGCAGCAGGAACAGCGTGTTGAAGAAATAGCGCCCCCAGACCACCTGCAGCGGTGGAACGCTTGCGGTCATGTGCTTCGCGATGCCGTCCATCACGCTGAACAGCAGCATCGCCGCCAAGGTGAAGGCGATGGCTGTAAAAGGGCGGTCGGCCTCGGTCAGCGTCGGGGCCGGGGCGGGTGAGGGGGTGGCGGTCACGGGCGGGGCATTTCCTCGGCGTTTTTGTCACTCTGCGGCCAAACCCGCCGCGCAGCCAGATGGAAAGCGTCGGGGCAGCCCTGCTTTATGCGCTTCTTTTGAGGGCGATGACGAAGCCCTGCACCGGCTGGCGTTTTTCCAGCCGCAGCACCGCCTGCTCGGCCAGCACCACGGACAGGCCGCGCTCCGCGGCCAGCCGCGCGATATAGCCTTCGGCATGGCCGAACCGCCGGGTCGGTTTCAGCTGGAAGGGGCCGTCCGACCCTTCCGGCAGGGCCTCGGCGGTGGCGAGGAACAGCCCGCCGGGTTCCAGCGCTGCCGCCAGCGCCTCCATCAGCGGGGCGAGGTCACCCAGATAGACCAGCACATCGCCGGCGACCACCACATCCCAACGCGTACACTCTTCCACCCCGTCGCGCAGCGCGGCGACCGCATCAGCCACGGCGAGCGCGTCATAGACGCCGGTGCGGGCGGCCTGCTCGATCATGCGCGGGGCAAGGTCTATACCGGCAAGGTGGCGGGCGAAGGGGCGCAGCTCGCGGCCGGTCAGCCCGGTACCACAGCCGATATCCAGCATCGCCAGATGGCCGTGGCTTTCCGTCGGAATCAGCCGGTCCAGTGCCCGGCGCAGGAGGCGGGGACCCTGATAGTCCAGCACCTCCAGCAGCGCCTTGTCGAACGCTTCAGCATACTGGTCGAACAGGTGCCGGACATAGGAGGGCGGCAGGCTGTCGCTCGGCGCGTCCAGCGCCTCCAGCAGGCTCTGTACGCCTAGCCGGTCCGCGGAGTCGAGTTCAAGCGCCCGGGCCAGGCTGGCGCGGGCCTTCTCGCGCTCGCCCAACAGCATCCAGGCCCGGCCGAGATGGGCATGGCTCTCTGCATTGCTGGGGTCAAGCCGCAGCGCGCGTTGCAGCGCCTCCACGGCCTCCGGCAGGGCATCCAGCCCGATCAGCAGCGCGCCAAGCTCCTGCGCCGCAACGGGATCGCGCGGGTCGATCCGGCAGAGTTCGCGGTAGGTGTCGGCGGCGCGCTCCTGCTCGCCCGTCACCGCCTGCAATCGCGCCAGACCGAGCAGGGCACCGGCATGGCCGGGCCGCAGCCGCAGCAGCGCCTCATAGGCAGTGATCGCGGTCGCCGGACGGCCGGATCGGGCCAGCGCCTCGGCATGGGCAAGGCGGATACGCGTATCGCCGGGCGCCAGCGCCAGGGCGCGGGTGATGATGCCGGCAGCCTCTGTCGAGCGGCCCAGCTCCAGCAATATCTCTCCGGCGAGCAGGCAGGGCTCGGTCTCGGCCGGCCAGTGGCGCAGCACGGCGGCCAGCCGGTCGAGTGCCGCTCCTGGCGCACCCGCTTCGCGCAGTGTCAGCGCGGCGGCGATGCCGTCGCCGGCGTACAGTGGAGCGGAGGATTCGGAATCGGGAAGGGCCGCCAGAAAGGGCGGCAGCGCCGAAGGAAGCGACGACGCGGACGACATGGGTGCGTTCTGTCCATGAAAAGCCCGCCGGGAAATCCGGCGGGGCAGCGGAGAAATGCGCCTTCGCCCGGCTTCCGTCAAGAGGGCGTGAGGCCGGCCCTTTCAATGCCCAGCCCGGTTCCATCGCGGCGGTCCATGCACTAAGGTGCGGCCATCCATCCTTAACCATCACTAAGGAACCGAAATGATCGAGCTTTATACCTGGGGTACGCCGAATGGCCGCAAGATCTCCATCATGCTGGAGGAGGTCGGCCTGCCCTACAACACGCACAGCGTGAACATCAGCAAGGACGAGCAGTTCGCGCCGGACTTCCTGAAGGTCAGCCCGAACAACAAGATTCCCGCCATCGTCGATCCGGAGGGGCCGGGCGGCAAGCCGATCAGCCTGTTCGAGAGCGGCGCCATCCTGTTCTACCTGGCGGAGAAGACCGGCAAGCTGCTGCCCGCCGATCCGGCTGCCCGCTACGAGACCATGGTGTGGCTGATGTTCCAGATGGCCGGCGTCGGCCCGATGTTCGGCCAGGCTCACCATTTCCGCCGCTTCGCCAAGGAGCAGGTGCCCTACGCCATCGACCGCTACACCAACGAGACGCACCGCATCTATGGCGTCATGGACAAGCGGCTGGGCGAGGTGCCCTACCTTGCCGGGCAGGAGTACACCATCGCCGATGTGGCCACCTATCCGTGGGTCTCGCGCTGGGAATGGCACGGCATCGACTGGGCCAATTATCCGAACCTGAAGCGCTGGTTCGATGATGTTGGCGCGCGGCCTGCCGTGCAAAAGGGCATGGCGGTTCCGGCCTGATCCTCAGAGACGATTCCGCCCCGGCCGATCGCGCGCCGGGGCGGGCTCTTCCGGCTTTTTTCAGCCCCCTCAGACGGATACGCCATCTCTCGTTGACAGGGGCAGGGGCGGTCTATAGAAGGGGCCTCCGCATACGTCGTGAACGTAAGCCGCTCACGGCGGAGGGGTGGCCGAGTGGCTGAAGGCGACGGTTTGCTAAACCGTTATACAGGTTAAACTGTATCGTGGGTTCGAATCCCATCCCCTCCGCCAGCTTCCTTCTGAATTTTCCGATCAAGACAACGCGCTGCTTTCCCCTTTTGGGGGCGCGCGTGGTTGCGCGACGCGAGGCTATTGGGCCCACACGAACATCGACGCTTTCCGTATCGTCCCGCGCGACCTGATCTAGACCTTGCCGCCCGCTATCGGGACCTGCAGGACGAAGCAGGCGCCAGCCTTGCCATGATCGTCGAGGAACAGCTTGCCGCCAAACTGCTCGGCGATCTGGCGCGAAATGGCCAGCCCCAGCCCTGCCCCGTGATGGCCCGCCCCCTGATGGCCCGCGATAGCGCCGCGTTCGAATTTCAGGAAGATGCGTTCGTGATCCTCACTGGGGATGCCACGCCCGTTATCCTCGACACGCACTTCATAGATGCCCTGGTCTGAGCGGCTGGAGACGGTCACGCTGGGGTTCGGCGCGTCGTTGTACTTGATGGCGTTGGAGATCAGGTTGATGAAGATCTGCGCCAGCTTGTCCGGTTCGCCCGACAGCGTAACGGCGCCCTCGTGCCGCTGCTGAACCAGTGTGGTGCCGGCGGTGTGGGCAAGCGCCTCGCAGCTTTCCAGGGCGGAGGTCAGAATCTCTTCCGGGTCGAAATCGACGGGCGCCTGGCGCGCCGAGGCGGTGCGCAGCTGGTCGATTTCGAGAATGCTGTCGAGCAGCCTGGTCAGCCGGATGCTTTCATTCTGGATGATGTTGAGGAAACGCAGCTTCCGCTCCTCCTGCATGGCCGGTTCGGCGAGCAGGATATCGCTGAACGACCGGATCGAGGTCATCGGGGTGCGCACCTCATGGCTGATCTGGCTGAGGAACTCGTCCTTCTGCGCATCGACCTCGCGCAGGCGCTGGTTGGCCGCCGCGAGGGCTGCGGCCGTGGCCTCCACCTCGCGCGACTTGCGCTCCAGCTCCTCGGAATAGGCGCGGATCTGCTCGGCCTCGCCAGCGATGCGTTTCAGCTCCTGCACGCTGATGGTCTCGTCGCTGACCACCCGTGAGATCAGCGAGCGGGCTGATGCCGCGCCAACATTCGCCGCCAGCCGCTGTTCGACGCGCGAGATCGTCTCATCGCCGGCAAGGACCGAACGGTGGACGTCGCGATCCGCGAACATTGCGGTTGCCTCGGCGGGGCCGAGGATGCGCTCGGCGATCTGGCGCAGGTCGGCGACCCGTGCCGTGCGGCGGATGATGCGCTGTTCGGTCTCGGTCTGGCGGCGGAAGACATCGACGAAAAGCATCGACTGGAAACGCGCCAGCGGTGTCGGTTCGCTGATCAGCGACACCAGCACGAACAGCCCGATATTTGCGGTCATGCTCCAGAACACCGCATGGACGAGCGGGTCATAGCCGGTGAGGCCGAACAGGGCGTGTGGCCGCAGCCACAGGAAGCCAAACGGGCCATCGGCCATCATCGTAGCCGATATCAGGGCGCTCTCCCCGAAGCTGGGCAGGACGAGCGTGTATCCCCATACGATGAGGCCGGCGAACAGCCCGACCAGCGCGCCGGCGGCGGTTGCGCGGCTCCAGTACAGCCCCCCGACAAGGCTGGGCAGGAACTGGGCAACACCACAGAAGGAGACAAGACCGATGGCGGCCAGCGCCTCGGAGTTGCTTGCCCGCAAATAGATCAGGCCGAGCAGGACCACGAAGATCACCGCCCCGCGCCGCGCGGTCAGGATGAAATGGCGCATCGCCTTGGCACTGGCCTGCGGCAGCAGCGAAAACCGCAAGGCCAGGGGCATGATGATGTGATTCGAGATCATCGTCGAAAGCGCAATCGAGGATACGATCACCATTGAGGTGGCGGAGGAGAAGCCGCCCAGAAAGGCAAGCAAGGTCAACGTATTGTTGTTCTCCTGCATCGGCAGGGTCAGCACGAAGAGATCGGGGTTGGAACCGCTGGGAAGCCGCTCCAGCCCCGCGATGGCGATCGGAATCACGAAAAGGCACAGCAGCAGCAGATACAGCGGAAACAGCCAGGAGGCGGTCCTGATCTGGCTGTTGTTGGAATTCTCCACTACGGTGACCTGGAACTGGCGCGGAAGGCAGATAACGGCTGCCGCCGCGAGAAACAGCAGGGTCAGCCAGCGCGGGCCAAAGGTTTCGGCGGGGTCGATGATGCTTGCCGGCGCATTGGCGAAAGCCGCGGCCGGGTCCCAGTCAGACAGGCCGACAACCCACAGGCCTACGGCCAGAAGGGCGACCAGCTTGACCACCGCCTCCAGCGCGATGGCGGCGACGACGCCCTGATGCCGTTCGTTCACATCGATATTGCGCACGCCGAACATGATCGAGAAGACGCACATGCCCGCCGCGATCCAGAAGGCCAGCGCATAGTCGGGCTCGATCGTCGAGCTTGCCGCCGTCACCGCCCCGCGAGGATATGTCAGCACCTGGAAGCTGTCGGTCAGGGCCTTGAGCTGCAGCGAAATGTAGGGCGCGGTTGCGATGACGGCGATCAGCGTCACCAGGGCACCCAGCATCGGATTCTTGCCGAAGCGCGCGGAGATGAAGTCGGCAATCGAGGTCGTATTATGGACGCGGCCGACCGTGACCAGCTTGCGCAGGAATATCCACCATCCGACGAACACGATGGTCGGGCCAAGATAGATGGTAATGAATTCCAGCCCGTTCCGTGCCGCCGAGCCAACGGCGCCAAAGAATGTCCAGGAGGTACAGTAGATCGAGATCGACAGGGTATAGACCAGCGGAGACGAGAGCCAGCCGCCCGAGTCGCGTCTGGCCCGCCGGTCGCCTGCGAACGCCACCCCGAACAGAACGGCGACATAGACAAGGCATATGACGATGACGAGATCGGGATGCAGCATTCAGGTGCCGTCCTGATCGTTCTCGCCGTTCGCGTCGACTTCCCTGACGCGCACGGCCACCAGCAACGCGCACAGGATCAGGCAGGCCCAGACGCCGTAAACATAGAGGACGATCAGCGGGATGCCGGCAATCAGGACGGGGGCTGAGAAGACGAGGATCGTTGGCGGCAGGAGCAGGAATATCGCTGCGACGGGGAGTATCGCAGCGCCGTCCCGGATATTCCGGGTTCTGCTGTCCCAGTGCTTCACCGCTTCAGCCCTTGCCGGTGACCTGTCGCATGCAGGCGATGATCTCGGCGTTCGAGAAGGGCTTGGTGATGAATTCGGTCGCCCCGGCCTCGCTGGCGGTCTGGCGGTCGCGGCTCTGGCCCTTGGCCGTCAGGACAATGACAGGCAGGCCGGACAGGGTGCGGTCGGCGCGGACTTCCCGCAGCACATCGAATCCGCTCATTCCCGGCATCATGACATCGAGGATCATCGCCGAGAATTTCGCGCGGCGCAGCCGTTCCAGCGCCTCCAGCCCATTCTCCGCTATGGAGACGTCGAAATCCGCATGTCTGAGAATGTAGCTGAGCGATTCGACAATGTTCGGCTCATCCTCGACGATCAGTATTCTGGTTCTCCCCAATGTTTCGTCCTCCCCTGCGGTCCGCTTCTTCAACCTTGTTGACCGCCTGTTTGGCAGCCATGGTTCTTATGCTGGGACCACTGATGCCATAATCGGGCCTGCATGGCGGTCAAACAAGCCTTTTGGCTAAGCCCGTGTTCCGGCGCGCAATACCGCCTCTTGCCATCGCTTTTGCTACGCGGCGGCTCAGGCGATCAGCGGCGGTTCCTGTCGCTGCCGGCACGCCTCACGGACGCACAGCCGGCATGTCGTGCCAACGGGCACTGTTGCCGCCCGCCTTTCGATGCCGTCGGCGGCGGCCACGCGGGCCGCGTCATCGCCATCACAGGCGAGCATGATCGACATCAGGTGCCGCGCCCCGCCGGTCATTGCCGGCTGCTTCTCGACGGCGCGGGCGAAGAAAAGGAAATCATCGCCTGACGCCAGGGCGCCGAAGGCGCGCGCCGTCATGCCGGGCGTCTGGAACGCGGTATAGATCACCCAGAGCGGACAGGCATTGCCGTAGCGGGGCAGCGGGAGACGGGGCAGGGGCAGACGCTTGCTGATATAGCCTGACGGGTCGGCCCGCATGAAGGCGAAGCGCACCCCTTCCCGGCCGGGACGGCGCAGTGTGGTCATCCGGTGTGCCGCCTGCTCGTAGGAAACGCCGAACAGTCTGGCCAGCCTGTTGGGATCATAGCGATGCCGTTCCGCGGCGGCATGGAACGGCTCGTACGGCATCAGCACTGCCGCAGCGGTGTAGGCGAACAACGCATTGGCGGCCAGCCGGAAGGCCTCGCCATCCTGCTCGAACCCCTCATGGCGCGACAGGATCGCGGCAACCTCGCCGGCCGCGCCCAGCCGCGCCTGCGCGCGCAGCTGCTCGAAGGGCGATGGCCGCTCCTCATTGTCTGCCGCATCGAACGCAGGCGGGATGTGCAGCAGCGTTTCGTGCTCCCCGGTGGCGCGGACAGCGTCGGCATAGGCTTCCAGTTCAGGGAAATAATTCTGCGACGCCACGATCAGCGCATCGACCTTCTCGGTCGGGGTGGCGGCGCGCACACGGGTTTGCGCACTGTCGAAGAAGGCGGCAAGGGCCATGGCCGTTTGGGAAAGCCGTGCGCTGTCGCCGGCGACAATCTCCAGGAAACGGCGGCTGTCGGTCGATTCGAGTGTGTCGCTGGCCTGCATGATCTCCGCCGCCGAGCGAATCGAGGTCACATGGGTCAGCATCTGGTGGACGCTGTCACGCAGGAACGGGTCATGTTCAAGCCGGTCGGCAAGGGCGAGAACCGCGGCGTCGCGGTCCTGGTAGGAACGATAGAGGCGCAGGAGCAGCGCTGCCCATCCCGGATGATGGCCGACAAATTCCTCGGCTGACGCAAGTTCGGGCAGCTTCTCGCTGGCCGCCAGCTCCGCCGAGACCTCGCGCACCTCATCCGCCAGGCGCCGTTCCGCCTCGCCGTCGAGTTGCGCGCGATCGACGGCCAGCTCGGCAGCGATCCGGTCGAGCAGCAGCGTCGATGCCGGGCGGCGATTGCGCTCGATCAGATTGAGGTAGGACGGCGATATGCCGGCGCGCTGGGCCAGAATGTTCTGGGACAGCCCCGCCTGCATGCGCAGGGTCCTGATCTTCAGCCCGACGAGTTTCGCTGCCATCCTTTACCCCCTAGTTTGTAAATTAATGACAAATTTCTTATGATCGCAATAAAATAATTTACAAAAAAACTGTGATTTACCAATGACTTATTGAATAAATTACAATCCCGCGTAATGATGTCGCAGGGTCAAAGAACCCGTCGACCGACCGGCGAGCAGCCGGCAACGCGAACTGGGAGGAAAAAAGATGCCAATCGAGAAGATCAACCGACGCTTGTTCCTGCAACGCACCAGCCTTGTCGGTGCCGGCCTTGCGATGCCCATGATTCTGTCGGGTGCCGCGCGTGCTCAGAGCTTCTGCAACAGCCCGACCGGCTCCAAGGTGGTGTTCGGCTTCAACTGTCCGCAGACCGGCCCCTATGCCGAAGAGGGCAAGGACCAGCTGAAGGCCTACCAGCTTGCCGTGAAGCATATTAACGGCGAGGGTGATGGCGGCATGCTGAACACCTTCAAGGGCACCGCGCTGAAGGGCAACGGCGTCCTGGGCAAGAAGGTCGAATACGTCACCGGCGACACGCAGACCAAGAGTGACGCGGCGCGCGCCTCGGCAACCCGCATGATCGAGCGCGACGGCGCCATCATGATCTCCGGCGGTTCCTCGTCGGGCGTTGCCGTTGCGGTGCAGTCGCTGTGCCAGGACATGGGCATCATCTTCATGTCCGGCCTGACGCATTCCAACGACACCACCGGCAAGGACAAGAAGAAGAACGGCTTCCGGCACTTCTTCAACGCCTACATGTCGGGTGTGGCCATCGCGCCAGTGCTTGGCGAGGCCTATGGCAAGGACCGCCGCGCCTATCACCTCACCGCCGACTACACCTGGGGCTGGACCCAGGAAGAATCGATCAAGAACGCGACAGAGGGTCTTGGCTGGGAGACGGTGCAGACCGTTCGCACGCCGGTCGGTGCTGCCGACTTCTCGCAGTACATCACGCCGGTCCTGAACTCCGGCGCCGATGTGCTGATCCTCAATCACTATGGCAACGACATGGTGAACTCGCTGCGCCAGGCGGTTCAGTTCGGGCTGCGCGACAAGCAGGTCAACGGCAAGAATTTCGAGATTGTCGTGCCGCTGTTCTCCGAGCTGATGGCGCAGGGCGCCGGCGATGCCATCAAGGGCATCTACGGCACCGCCAACTGGGACTGGAAGCTGCAGAACGAAGGCACCAAGGCGTTCACGAAATCCTTCGGCGAGGCCTATGGAACCCCGCCGTCGCAGGCCGCGCAGACCGGTTATGTGCAGGCCCTGCTCTATGCCGATGCCTGCGAGCGCGCCGGAACCTTCAATCCGGAAGGCGTCGTCAAGGCGCTGGAGGATTTCGAGTTCGACGGTCTCGGCAACGGGCCGACGCTCTATCGCGGCTCCGACCATCAGTGCTTCAAGCCGGTGCTGGTCGTGCAGGGTAAGGAGAACCCGAAGGACAAGTACGATCTGCTGCAGGTCGTGAAAGAGGTCCCGACCAAGACTGTCACCTATGACCCATCGATCTTTGGCGGAGAATTGGGCCCGGTCAGCACTAAGTGCTGATCGGCTGACCCTGGCGGCCGGCCTCCGGGGGGGCCGGTCGCCGTCTCGCTTGAGGCATCGTTTCTCTACCGGAGCGGATGGGGCTCATGGACCAAATTTTTCTGCAATTGCTCAACGGACTCGACAAGGGTGCGGCCTATGCGCTGATCGCGCTTGGCCTGACGCTCGTCTTCGGCACGCTCGGCATCGTCAATTTCGCGCATGGCGCGCTGTTCATGATCGGCGCCTTCTGTGCCGTCGTCTTCAGCCGTCTGCTCAAGCTCGAGACCGTGACCATCGACCCCGACCGGCTGACCCCGTGGGGGTCGCCGATGGAGGTGCGCACGCCGCTTGTCCAGGCATGGCTCGGTGATTTCGGCGCCATCCTGGTGCAATGGTCGGTGCCGCTTTCGATCCTGTTTGCCATTCCGGTTATGCTGATTGTCGGCATCGCCATGGAGCGCGGGCTCATCCGCCACTTCTACAAGCGCGCCCATGCGGACCAGATCCTGGTCACCTTCGGGCTGGCGATTGTCCTGCAGGAAATCGTGAAGGCGAATTTCGGCGCCAACCCGATACCGACAAGTGCGCCGGCCGCTTTGGCGGGCAGTGTCGATGTTGGCGGATGGATCGGCCTCAGCGGCATCTTCTATCCCTGGTGGCGACTGGTCTATCTGGGCTTCGCGCTTGCCGTCATGGGGATGGTGATCGCGTTCCTGCGCTATACGACCTATGGCATGGTGGTGCGCGCGGGCATGGAAGACCGGCAGACTGTCG
Source organism: Oceanibaculum indicum P24 (assembly GCF_000299935.1). Classification (NCBI taxonomy): domain Bacteria; kingdom Pseudomonadati; phylum Pseudomonadota; class Alphaproteobacteria; order Rhodospirillales; family Oceanibaculaceae; genus Oceanibaculum; species Oceanibaculum indicum. The sequence continues at coordinate 47,522 of NZ_AMRL01000017.1, forward strand.
GCTTCCTGGGCATCGACATCCAGAAGCGCTTCACGGTCGTGTTCGGCATTGCCGCCGTGGTCGCCGGAATCGCCGGCGTCATGTACACGCCCATTGTCTCGCCCAACTACCATATCGGCATGGACTTCCTGGTCCTGTCCTTCGTGGTGGTCGTCGTTGGCGGCATGGGCTCGGTGAGTGGCGCTGTCCTTGCCGGCTTCCTGCTCGGAGTCCTGCAAAGCTTCGCCTCGATGAACGAGGTCAACAGCATCCTGCCTGGCATCGACCAGGTCATCATATATCTCGTCGCCGTCGTCGTGCTGCTGGTCATGCCGCGCGGCCTGATGGGGCGCAAAGGCGTGATGGAGAACTGACATGAACGCCTTGCGCAACGACCTCGTCTATCTCGTGGTGTTCGCTGCGGCGGTGCTGACCATGCCGATCTGGCTGGCCCCTTTCGGCGCGGCCTACCCCGACCTGATGCAGAAATTCGCGATCTACGGCATCTTCGCCATCGGCTTCAACATCCTGTTCGGCATGACCGGCTACCTGTCGTTCGGGCACGCCGCCTTCCTGGGCGTCGGTTCCTATGCGGCGGTGTGGTCGTTCAAGCTGCTGACCATGAACGTCATTCCGGCGCTGGCGCTGGCGATCCTGATCTCCGGCCTGTTTGCCGCCGCCATCGGCTATATCAGCCTGCGGCGGTCCGGCATCTATTTCTCGATCCTGACGCTCGCCTTCGCGCAGATGTCGTACAACCTCGCCTATTCGGTGTTCACGCCGATCACGAACGGCGAGACGGGATTGCAGCTCGCCCTCAACGACCCGCGGGTCATCGACCGTGCCTTCTTCACCGATGTGCCGGGCATCCCCCGTCCCAACCTGTTCGGGCTCGAACTCGGCGGCCTTGAAGCCTTCTACCTGTGCGCGGTGGTCCTGATCCTGTGTTTCTTCGTGGCGATGCGGATCGACCGGTCGCCATTCGGGATGATGCTGAAGGCCATCAAGTCGAACCAGACCCGGATGGCCTACACCGGCTTCAACACCCGTCCCTATACGCTGGCGGCCTTCGTTATTTCAGGCATTTACGCTGGCATTGCCGGCGGCCTGCTGGCGGTGACGGACCCGCTTGCCGGTGCCGAGCGCATGCAGTGGACCGCCTCGGGCGAGGTCGTGCTGATGACCATCCTTGGCGGTGTCGGCACCCTCGTCGGCCCTGTCATCGGTGCGGCGGTGATCAAATATTTCGAGAACATCTTCTCGGCCTTCCACAAGGCACGGCTGGAAGACATCTTCTCGTTCCTGCCCGATGGGCTGGAGGATTTCGTGGTCTCGGTCGTCTCTCCCTTCGTCGGCGAGGGCTGGCACCTGACGCTCGGCCTCATCTTCATGCTGATCGTCATTTTCCTGCCGGGCGGCCTGATGGAGGGCGCGCGCCGGATCAGGGCGCGCATCGGCAAGGGGCGCGGCACGGGAAGCAAGGCGCCCTCGGGCAATCCGGCACCGGCGGAATAGGAGGGACAAGATGACAAATGCGGTGCTGCATGTCGCGGACGTGCACAAAAGCTTCGGCGGTCTGCGGGCCCTGTCCGACATCGATCTGCAGATCGTCGAGGGGACGACCCATGCGATCATCGGCCCCAACGGCGCCGGTAAATCGACATTGCTGAACGTGTGTATCGGGCGTATCGCGCCCGATACAGGGGCCGTGGTCTTCGATGGGGAGGTCATCACGGGCAAGCGCCCGCACGAGATCAACCAGATGGGAATCGTGCGGGTGTTTCAGACGCCGGAGATATTTCCGGACCTGACGCTGCTCCAGAACGTCATGGTGCCGGCTTTCGCCAAGCGCGACGGCGCGTTCAGGCTCAATGCCTTCCGGGGAACCGATGGCGAGACGGAAATCCGCGAGGAGGCGGAGCACTGGCTCGCCGATGTCGGGCTCGCCGGATACAAGGACACGCAGGCGGCGAGCCTGTCGCGCGGCGACAAGCGCCGGCTGGAGCTGGCCATGGGGCTTGTGCAGCGCCCGCGGCTGCTTCTGCTGGACGAGCCGACGGCCGGCATGTCGCGCCACGATACCAACTCCACCATCGACCTTCTGAAGAAGATCAAGGCGCGCGGCATGACCAAGGTCATCATCGAGCACGACATGCATGTCGTGTTTTCGCTGGCTGACCGCGTCACTGTGCTCGCCCAGGGGCGGATCATCGCCGATGGCACGCCGGAAGAGGTCAGGCGCAGCGCGGTCGTGCAGGAAGCCTATCTGGGAGGTGCGCATTGATGAACGCCGTGACTATGCCAAGGGCTGAGAGCGCAACCGACGCTCCCTTCTTCAGTGTCCGGGATATCCACGCCTATTACGGCGAGAGCTATATCGTCCAGGGTGTCAGCTTCGATATCGCGGAAGGCGATATCGTGGCGCTGCTCGGCCGCAACGGGGCGGGCAAGACATCGACGCTGCGCACGCTGGCGCGGGCACAGGACCCGCAGCTCAAAAGCGGCGAGATCTGGCTTGGCGATCTTGCCGTGCATACGCTGAAGGATTATCAGGCGTCGCAATCCGGCATCCAGTTCGTGCAGGAAGACCGGCGCATCATTCCGGGCCTTACCGTCGAGGAGAATCTTCAGCTCTCGCAGATCGCCGAGCCGAAAGGCTGGCCGCTGGAGAAGATCTATGAATATTTCCCGCGCCTGGCGGAACGGCGCAAGCAGGAGGGGGTAACGCTTTCCGGCGGCGAGCAGCAGATGCTTGCCGTGGCGCGCGCGCTGGCCCGCGATATCCGGCTGCTGTTGCTCGATGAGCCTTATGAAGGGCTGGCGCCGGTCATTGTGCGGGAGATCGAAAAGATCGTCGCCCAGATCAAGGAACTCGGCATCACCACCATCATCGTCGAGCAGAATGCGGTGGCCGCCCTCGAACTCGCCAATCGCGCGCTGATTCTCGATATGGGGCAGATCGTGTTCGACGGAACCGCCAAATCGGTGCTGGAAAGCCCGGAGTTGCGGAACGAATACCTCGCCATCTGAGGCCGGCCCAGGATCCGGCTCGGAATTGGCCGACGCGGTTATATTCCGGCCAGCAGCGGCTGCAGGGCGGCCCAGGCAGTTTCCGGCCGGGCGCCGATGCGCGTCGCGGTTTCCTGCGCGCGACGGAAAGCCTGACGGTCGGACATCAGCCTTGGCAGGGTTTCGCGCAGACTTTCATCCCGGGCGTTCTCGCCAATCCGGAAGCAGCCGGGCAGAGTCTCCAGCGCGCGCTTCGCGTTGCAGCTCTGCTCGCGATGGCGGGGCAGCAGCAGCTGCATCCGCCCCAAAGTGGCGCCGTCAGTCAGCGAGCCGATGCCGCCATGGTGGATGAACAGGCTGGCCGGGGCCAGCGCCTCGCGGATTGGAGGCGGCGTCCCGTGCAGCCGGATGCCGGCCGCCTTCAGCTCCCCCGCCAGCGCGTCCGCCCGGCCCGGCGGAATGTCGCGCAGGAACAGCGCGCCGGGCATGCGGGTGTCGATCAGCGCCTTCACGATGCGTCGCGCCAGCGGATGGCTGAGGCGCAGATAGCCGAAGAAGCGCGGCGCATCCGGCCTTGGCAAGGGGGTGTCCGGGTGCTCCCACGGGCCGGCGGCGGGCTGCGGCCGCCAGTCGGCATAGATGTCCAGTTCCGGCGGTATGGAGACCACCCCGCCGATACCATTGATGATCTCCGGCAGGTTCTCCGGCAGGGGTTGCCCGCGTGCCGCCTGTACGGCACGGGCATTGGCCAGCAGGTCAGCCGGTGGCCAGACATCCGGCACTTTTCCCCCAAGCGGCGGAAAGCCGCCCTCCGGCAGGGCAGGTGGTACGACGAAGCCGTCGCCGATGGGGATCAGCGGAATTCGGCGGAAGGCGGCCAGCGACAGCAGCGGCGCATAGTCGGCGATGATCGCCGCAGGCTTGAGCCGCGCCAGGATGGACTCCCATGCGGCAAGGCTGGCGGCCAGCCGGTCGCGGTCGGCATAGCCGCAGATGCCCATGACATCGGCATAGCTGGCGGCGCGGAATGGCGGTGTGCCGGTGAAGCAGGATTCGTGCTGCGGCGCCGGGAACAGCTCTATCCCCTCGGCCTCATATGCACTCCGCAAGGTTTCCGGGTCGCGCGCGGCGACAGCCGGGCGCCAGCCTGTCTGGCGCAGCTGCCGGGCGATCAACAGCAGGCGCGTCGCATGGGCGAAACCCTCGCCAACTTCCCAGGTGAGCAAGATGGTACGGCCCCTGCCGGAAGTATCCTCGACGCGCTCAGGGGGATGGGTTGACGGCATACATGTTTACCAGGTGCAGGGCGGAACGAGGCGAGAATAAAGCAGCCTGTCCGGAAAGGAACGTCAAAGCGCGATTCTTGCCCTGTGCTGGCTCTGTGTCGGGCGGGACTGGCCGGCAGGGTAGAGATCATTGTGTAGACTAAAAGATGGAACAGCTAATATTCCATATTAATGGAATTTAAATCAATAATATATATGGTATTCAAGTAGGCTATATATGCATTTCTGTTCAGATTAATCGCTGTTTCTCTTTATATTATCAAATGATCACGTTTCGATTCTCGAAAAAATAAATGAAATTTTAATAATCGCCGGCTAGCTTCATCCAACTTTCAACCTGTCGTTTGGGGATAGAGTGGTGAGCAGCCTGATTTTTGTCGATTCGCGCGTACCGCAGATCGAAACCCTGTTGCGGCACCTGCCGCACGGTGCGCTGGTGTCGCGGATCGGTGCGCAGGAAGACGCGCTGTCCCATATTGCCGCCCGGCTGTCTGGCGCGGCAGACATTACTGATCTTCTGCTGGTCGCGCATGGCGCGCCGGGCACTCTGTATCTGGGTGCAACTCCACTGACGGCGGACCTGCTCGACGCGCGCGCGGATACGCTGGCTACCATCGGTGCCGCGCTGGCGCCGGACGGGCTGATCTCGCTCTATGGCTGCCGCGTCGCGGCGGATGTCGAGGGTGAAGCCCTGCTGGACCAGCTGGAGGAACTGACCGGCCGTACTGTCGCCGCCACGGACAGCCTCGTCGGCCATGCCGATCTCGGCGGCGACTGGACGCTGTTCCGCCGCGATCTCGGCCAGCCCGTCCCGATGCCCTTCGCCGCCGGACTGGCCGGTGAGTTCCGCGCCGTGCTGGCCGCGCCGACGGTGACGTCCGGCGAGGGAGGCAGTTTCGCGGAAAACAGCTTCGGTACGGTCTACACCGTAACCGCCACCGATCCGGAGAACGATACGCTTACCTTCGCCATTTCGGGCGGTGCGGATGCGGCGCTGTTCAACATCGACAGCAAGACCGGTGCGATCACCTTCAAGACGATGCCGGATTTCGAGAACCCGACCGACAATGGCGCTAACAACGTCTATGACATCGAGGTCACGGCCTCGGACGGCACCCTGACCAGCACGGCGCTGGCCGTTGCCATCACCATCACGGATGTGAACGACGAGGTGCTGACCACCGGGAATGACACGCCGGCCTTGACCAATGGCGACGATGTCATCGTCGCGGCCATCGGCAACTCGGTGAATGCGGGTGATGTCATCGATGGCGAGGGTGGCAACGACACGCTGGTCATCACGGCATCGCATGACGTTAGCTTCAATGCCACGACGCTGACCAATGTCGAGAAAATCACGATCGGGCACACTACTGGAAGCGTCAAAATCTACACTCATGACGCGACGGTAGCGTCGGGTCAGACCATGACCGTGGATGGGTCCGCCGCGACGGCGTCCATTATATGGGAAGGCGGTCTGGAGACGGACGGCACTTTCAATCTTACAGGCGGCTCTGCCAATGACACGCTGCGGGGGGGCACTGGCGCCGACATCATCTATGGCGGCTTGGGCAATGACACGCTGTATGGCGGCTCAAACATCACCGATGCCGGCAATGACACGCTGTATGGCGGTGTGGGGAATGATTTCCTCTACGCCTTCAATGGCAACGACATTCTTTTTGGCGAGGCCGGTAATGACGGGCTGAGCGCCGGCGACGGCAACGACACCATCTATGGCGGTGACGGCAACGACACCACCATCGGTGGCAATGGTGACGATCTGGAGTATGGCGGCGCCGGCAATGACTGGATGTGGGGTCAGAACGATAACGACACGCTCTATGGCGGTGACGGCAGTGACACGCTGTCGGGCGATGCCGGCAACGATCTGCTGTTTGGTGAGGATGGTAACGATGTCCTCTCGGGGTTCGGCGATAATGATACGCTCTGGGGTGGCGCTGGCGACGATACCCTGCGCGGTGGTGATGGAACCGACGAACAACATGGTGGTGCCGGCAACGATGTCTTCACAGGCACTGCCGCGGAATTTAACGGCGATACCATTGCCGATTTCGCCTTGGGCGACAGCATCATCGTTACCAGCACGGATCTGACCGCGCTGAACGGCAATGCGGCCAGCGGCACCATCGAGCTGGGCGGCGGCAACAGCCTGACCCTGACCGGTATTTCCTCGGCCAGCGGCACCTTCAAGGTTGTGCTTGATGGCAGCCAGTCGACGATTACGCTGGTCGCGCCGGTAGCTACCGAGACGCCTGTGAATCCCGTTATCGTCACACCCACGACGCCGACAATTCCCACAACACCGGGAACTGACGGTGCCAGCAACAAGGCGGAGACGATCACCAATACCGGCAACACGCCCGGCGTGGCGGCGCTCGTTCAGAATTCCAACAATAATGGCAATGTGGTGAATGCGACCGTGCCAGGGAATACGAGCGTTGTCTCGGAAGGCCCGGCGCAGGCGCAGACCAAGACCGATGCCCTGACCAGCCTGGTGACCTCGATCCAGACCCGTGGCTCCACATCGGAGACCCAGCTTGTCGGCGGGGCGCAGAGTTTCCTGACCAATCTGGCGCAGACCACGACGCTGGACGTGCGGACCATCGTTCCGACGACGACGGATTCCAAGCTGTCCACGGCCATTGTCATTACCGGCTCGACCGGGACCAGCCAGTCTGAAGCCTTCGTCATCGATATGCGCAGCCTGCCCACGGGCTCCTATCTGCGCCTCGACAATATCGAGTTCGCCTCGGTCATGGGGGCGACCACCGTCAATGGCGGCGCCGGCCAGAACTATGTCGTCGCGGACGAGGCCAGCCAGTACATCATGCTGGGTGAGGATGACGACTATATCGACGGCGGTGCCGGCGATGACACGGTCGGGTCCGCCGATGGCAATGACACGCTGCTGGGCGGCGCCGGCAATGACTCGGTGTTCGGCGGTCAGGGCGACGACAGTCTCGACGGTGGTGACGGCTATGACACGCTGGACCTGACCGGCGGCGGCGCGAACATCGCGCAGGGCGGCCTGAATGGCGACACCATCCTGGGTGGTGCCGGCGACGATCAGATGCGTGGCGGCAAGGGCCACGATTCCATCACCGGCGGCGCCGGCGATGACGTGATCTACAGCGGCCAGGGCAATGACACGCTGACCGGCGGCGACGGCGCGGACCTGTTCGTGCTGAAGGGGTTCGATCCGAACTACGGCAACGCCGTGCTGACGCCGACCATCACCGACTTCCAGCAGGGCACCGACCGCCTCGCAGTGGAGAATGCGACGCTGGCCGAGCTTCAGGCGGCGATTGCCAGCCAGACGGTAACGGAGACCGGCGTGGTGATCCAGGTGGCGGGGGCGACCCTCACCTTCCTCGGCATCAGCGCCCTCACCGCGGCCGATATCGACAGCGCCTTCTACGCCTGACCGGCAGGCGGCATGCCAGAGACAAAAAGCCTCCCTTCGGGGAGGCTTTTTTTATCGTGCTCGCGCGTCGCGCCAGTGGGCCAAAGCCTGGGCGACCCTTGCGGCTAGCGCGTCCCACCCCTCAGGCGTGCGGCGGCGGAACAGGGTCAGCGACGGATACCAGGGCGAATCGTCCCGACCGGTCATCCAGCGCCAGTCTGGCTGGTCGCTGAGCAAGATCCAGCCCGGTGTGCCGACCGATCCCGTCATATGCACGACGGAGGTGCAGGAGGAGATGACAAGGTCGCAATTCGCCGCGACAGCCATGCCGTCCAGCACGTCCGACCCCGCCTCCTCGACAAGGCCGCCGACATCCGCGATACGGTCGCCACCTTCCACTGTCTGCAATTCCCGCCGGCCCGGCCCGACCTGCAGCGAGACGAAGCGCACGCCCTCAACAGCCAGCAGAGACTGCAATGGCGCCAGACCGGGCGAGCGCTCCCTGTCGCCGGAAAAATAGGGATTGCCGCGCCAGCACAGGCCGATGATCGGCCGGTCACCGCTAACATTGTCGGGACCGCGCACCACCTGTCGCCATCTTGCTTCGCGTGCCGGATCGCGGAGACCGGGAGGCGGCGGCGGTAGGTCCTCCGGCTTTGCGATGCCCAGCCGGGTGGGCAGGGACATCAGACCGTCCCAACGCTGGACGGTAGGCAGCGGCCCGTCCCAGTCGAACACGTTTTCCGGCGGCAGCAGACGGCGGACCGCCGGCAGTGTTGCCGGCTTGCCGGCGAAGATCACCCGCCCGCCGGGCCCCAGCCGGATCAGCGGCAGGAAGCGCAGGAATTGCAGGCTGTCACCCAGCCCCTGTTCGTCCAGCACCAGCAGGGTCTCGCCCGTAACCGCATCGCCAGTCCAGCGCGGGGTGGCCGGGCCGACACGGCGCAGGCCCAGCGCTTCATGGCGATGCTCGAAATGCGGCCAGGCCTCCGCATAGCGCCCCATCAGCAGCAGGGTGAAGGCCAGATCCCAATGCGTGTCCGGCTTGCCGTCGAGACGCGCCGACCGCCGCAGCGCCTCGGCGGAGCGGGTCAGGTCGCCGGCGCGGCGCCAGAGATTGCCTAGGCTGCGCAGGATACGGGGCTCGCCTGGCATCAGGGCCAGCGCACCGCGGAAATCCGCCTCCGCCCCCTGCAGGTCACCGCCGATCCGGCGGACATTGCCGCGATCCATGCGGGCCGCCAGATGGTCGGGTCTTTGCGCCAGCACCTCGGCATAGACGCGCTCCGCCTCGCTGGAGCGGTCGGCCTTGTGCAGGCACTGCCCCCAGGCGTAGTCGGCAATGTACGGTTCCGGCGCCACCGGCTTGCCGGATGCCACTCTTTCCAGCACAGCGGCCAGAATTTCGGCCTGCCGGTCCATACTCCAGCTCTTGCTGATCAGCGCCAGCGCGGCCCTCGCCTTCGAGGCCGCTTCCGGGCGCCGGTCATAGGCGCGCTGCATGGCCTCCAGCATCTCATCGACGCTGCTCTCGCCCCAGCCGTAAAGGTCTGGGGCGCCGGTCAGCACGGCTTGCTGTTTCAGGGGGTAGAGATGCTTGCCGATCAGGTCGAGATTGCCGGTATTGGCGGACAGCACGACCGGCACGCCGCTCGCCATTGCCGCCAGCGCCAGCGGATTGGTCCCGGCGCTGCCACGATCAGGGAAAACCGCCAGGTCGCACTGGCGCAGCAGCTGCGGCAGGTCCGGCCCGGACAATTGATGCGCGTCGAGGATTGCGTCCGGCGGGATACCGTGCCCGGTCAGCCAGGGGCCGATGTCCAGCACATCCCCTTCCGGCTGGGGTGGCTGGCCGGGAAGTGAGGTTGGCCAGGGCGATTCAAAACGGTCTGGCAATGTCCAGCCCGGCACCAGCAGGACTTCCGGGTGGCGGTCACGGAAGTGGCGGAAGGCGGCCAGCGCGATGTCGGGTCCGGCGCGGTAGGCGAGCGGCCCGCCGCAAAAGATGAGGTATTTGCCGGGGGCGATGTTTCTGTTGGGTTCGGGCCGGAAGATGCCGGTGTCCACGCCGGCTGGATGGCGTCGTACCGCCGTCAGCCCGGCCTCCCGCAAAAGCCGGGCATTCCATTCGGAGGCGGTAAGCACCAGGGCCATGCCAGCCGCCCGTTGCCGCCCCTCATTGGACAGGCTGGCCTGAATGAGGCTGGCGACGCCGATATCCGGCGTACCCCGGAAAGCGGCCTCTGCTGGGTCCGTCAGGGAATGTAGCACCGGAAAGGGCGCCGGGCTGTCCGCCTCTGTGCAGGGGGCAGCGGGCCAGGGAATTGCGGGCAGGCCCTGCCGGCGGCAGTCATCAAGCCGCGCCGGCGGCACGGCGAGGATCAGCCCCCGGCGCGCCGCCTGCCGTGCGAGATCGATGAGATAGGCTTCGTCGAAGCCGCTGGCGATGCCGATCCGGTTCATGCCTGTCCTGCCGAAACTGTGTGTCAGCTTCTCCCCGGCAGCGCGGCATCTGTCAATGCTGCCGGGCGGTGGACAGGGTCCCGTTCGGCGCTTCGCCAGCGTTCGGTGTCGTTAGAATTTGTAGGTGATGTAGAGGCCGGTGCTGAATTGGTCCTCGGAGCCGCGATCCGCCACCAGCGGGCTGTCGGCGGCGTCGCCCAGCATGCGCTTGTAGCCAACCCGGCCGGTGATGGACCAGTTCTCGGTCAGCAGATAGTCGAGGTCGAAGGTGATGCCGGCATCCTGAAAGCCGCTTTCCGCCTGATATTGCCGCATGCCGCTGCGTGCTGACTGCACGCCGGTCACGCCATAATAGGCCTGCATGTAGTTATCGTCCGCCCAGGTGGTGGAAATCTCGCTGCGCAGCATCAGCTTCGGGCCCAGCTGCATCCGGTGGCCGGCGGAGAGTTCCGCGGTCATGCCGTCATGCGCGTCGCTGACATCGCGGAACAGCGTCAGGCCTGCCGACCACGGGCCGGTGCTGTAGCTGATGAAGCCGCCAAGCTCGACCGCGCCGTCGATATCGCCCATGCCGCGCAGATCGTCACTATCGTCCTGGTCGCGGCCGAACCGGTAACGGACCAGCGGCCCGACCTGCAGCTTGTCGCCCGGATTGGGGCCCTGCAGGGTCAGGGCATTGGCGCCCAGCGTCGTCCCGTGCAGAAAGACCATGTCGCGGTAGTTCACCATCAGGACGGGCAGGGCGGAGACCTTGTACTCGTCGCTGCCTTCGTACTCCGGCCGGACCAGCCCGCCACCACCCAGCCGGATGTCCCAGTCGCTGTTTGCCGCTTTGTCGGCCGGCTTCTGACCGGGCTTCTGCCCAGCTTGCTGGCCAAGGGCGGCAGAGGAGAATGTGATCACCGCCAGGGCGGACAGGGCCGCGGCGGTCGGCAGAAGGCGCGATTGACGGCCAGGGGTCATGCTGTTCATCAGGGGTAAGGCCTTTTTGCTGAAAGCCCCGGCAGGGGCGGATGTCGCCACCTTAAGCGCGTGGCCGGCCGGGCAGGTGTCTGGGACGTGACGGAATGTTTCAGAATGTTGCAGCGCGGGAGACGGTTCTGACCCCGGTGATATAGTGGCGCCAGTTCGATACACCAGAGGCCCCGGAAGCAGCGTGACCGTCAAACCCACGAACCATGTCCTGATCGTCGATGACGACCATCGCATCCGCGCCATGCTGGCACGGTTCCTGTCCGATCATGGGCTGAAGGTGAGCCAGGCCGGCGATGGCCGGGAGATGTTCGCCATCTGCGAGGCGGCCCGCATCGACGTCATCGTGCTGGACATCATGATGCCGGGCGAGGACGGGCTGTCGCTCTGCCGCCGCATGCGGGCACAGAGCAGCGTGCCGATCATCCTGCTGACCGCGATGAGTGGCGACACCGACCGGATCATCGGGCTGGAGATCGGCGCCGACGATTATGTGGTGAAGCCGTTCAACCCGCGCGAGCTGCTGGCCCGCATCCGTGCCGTTACCCGCCGGCTAGGGGCGGCCAGTATCAATGCCGAGCGCCCGACGGCAGCGGTGTACGAATTCGCCGGCTGGCAGCTGAATTCCAGCCGCCGCACCCTAACCTCGCCGGCCGGTGCGTTGACCGACCTGACCAGTGGCGAGTTCGACCTGCTGGCGGTGTTCCTGGAATATCCGCAGCGTGTGCTGAATCGCGACCAGCTTCTGGATCTGGCGCATGGCCGCATGAGCGAGGCCATCGACCGCAGCATCGATGTGCAGATCAGCCGGCTGCGCCGCAAGATCGAGGCTGACCCCCAGAACCCGGTCTTCATCAAGACCATCCGCAATGAAGGCTATTTTTTCGCCGTGCCGGTTGCCCTGCAGCAGGATATGGCAGCGAGGAGTCCAGCGTGAGAATTCCCTTCTGGTCGCGGCTCAGGCTCGCCCCGCGCATCGTGCTGGTCGTCCTTGGCGGGATGCTGGCGGTCAAGGCTGTCGATAAGGCGATGCCGCTGCTCATCCGCCCGCCCGAAATCATGTTCTTCGACCGCGACTGGCTGCTCGACAATCTGCGCGATATACGCGACCGCAGTGTCGCCGTGCCCGCCGCCGAACGGGCCGCCGTCCTGGAAGACCTGCCGGTCCGGCGCTGGCTCGATGTTGTGGCGCTGGAGACGCCGCCGGATTTTTCGCATACCTCACGGGGTGGGGCCTTTGCCGATCTGCATGTAACGATCGTCGATATGTTCGGCCTGGAACCGCAGGATGTGCGGATGATGGCGGACGAGCTGGATGATCCGGAATATTCGCCGCGTCCGCTGGTCGTGATCCTGCCGCCGCTGCCGACGGTGATGACGGATGTGCTCGATAACAGGCGCAGTAACATGCTCAGCAGCGATCTGCGCATTGCCGTCCGGATCGGCCCTTCGGAATGGCTGGTGGTGATGCCGCACAGCGACGGCCAGGAAAATCTGCGGATGATCCGAAACATGCTGTTGCCGGTTCTTGCCGTGGTGATGATCGGGCTGGCGTCGGTCTGGGTGGCACGCGGCATCGTGCGGCCGCTGGACGATCTGGCGGCGGCGGCGGAGAAGCTGGGCCGGGACCGTGAACTGAGTCTCGTCGGTGAGTTCAACGCGCCGGAGTTGCGGGCCATCGGCAGCTCCTTCAACGCGATGCAGCTCCGGCTGAAGCAGTTCGTCGATGACCGGCTGCAGATGATCGCGGCGATCAGCCACGATCTGCGCACCCCGCTCACCCGGCTGCGGTTGTTCGCCGAATATGTGCCGGACCAGGACCAGCGCCGCCAGGTCCTGTCGGACATCAATGACATGGAAGCGATGGTCAGCGCGACGCTGACCTATGCCAGCAACCGGCTGAAGGATGAGGCGTACAGCGCGGTCGATCTCGGCGCGCTGCTGATCAGCCTGTGCGATACGGCGGCCGATGCGGGATGCCGAATTATCTATGACGGTCCCGATCATGCCGGCCTGACCTGCCGGCCGGTGGCGATGCGCCGGGCCTTCGCCAACCTGATCGACAATGGCTGCAAGTTCGGCAGTGAGGTTCGGGTGACGCTGCGCGACGGGCCGGACGCCTTCGCCATTTCCGTTGCCGATGACGGGCCGGGCATTCCGGCGGAACAGCGCGAGGAGGCCTTCCGCCCCTTCATGCGGCTGGAGAGTTCGCGCAACCGCGAGACTGGCGGCACCGGGCTTGGCCTGACGATCACCCGCGACGTGATCCTGGCCCATGGCGGCACCATCCGGCTGGAGGAGTCACCGGCAGGGGGACTGCTGGTTGCGGTGACCCTGCCGAAGGCACGCGGATAGCATGCGCGTATATTGATCTATCGCAACGGCCGGGCGCTTCCCTTGCTCTATGGTTCGATAAAATACGCTGGCGGAACCGCATACGGAGACTGAAATGCTGGGCTGGGTCGTTCGCATCATGCTGTCCCTGTCAGCCATGCTGACGGGACTGTTCGTCGCCGAGGACGCCCACGATTTCCACATCGTGAATGCCTTCGTCGCCATCGCCCTGATCCTGCTGGGCTTCGTGCTGCTGGTCTATTGGCGGCGCATCCTGGATGTTGCCGCCGGCCTGTTCTCCCGGCAGGACCGGCCCTAGCATTCTCTCTCCCTCCCTGGGGAACATTGGGCCGCCCTTGCCAGTTGGTTAGGGAAACAATGGAACCCCAGTGGGAGAAGAATCATGTACAGACGCAGCCTGTTCGCCGCCCTGGTCGGGATTGGCCTGCTGCCCGGTATCGCCGCCGCCTCCGATTGCGCCGACCGCGCCAATCAGCTGATCGCCGAGACGAAATCCGGCAAGCAGCAGATGGTCGATGACAAGGCCAAGGTGGTGCTAAACACCAAGGACGGCGCCAAGGATGTCAGCGGCGCCACCGATTCCGCGAAGCCACGCGATACCTGGATTGGCGCCCCCGGCAATGAGACCCGCGCCATCGACAAGCTGGAAGCGGCCATCGATGCTGATCGCAAGGGTGATCATGACAGCTGCCGTCAGCTGGTGGCCGAGGTCGAAACCATGCTGGTGGAGCCGGGCAGCACCGACAAGGAACCGGCCAAGAAGACGCAGTAGCCATTTTCGGTCTCCACCCTGCCATATCCTGTCCTACACTGCTGAAAAAGCGTCAGGGAGGGACAGGGCGTGACGGAAGACTACAAGGTCTATGCGGTGAAATACGCGCATCATGCGCGCAAGGCCTCGGAGAATTTCATCGGCGGCGATCCGCATGACGGGCCGATGCCGCTGGATTATTTCGTCTGGGCCATCGTCGGCGAGAACCACAGCTTCATCGTTGATACCGGGTTCGACCAGGCGGAGGCGGCGAAGCGCGGCCGCACCATTACGAGGCCGGTGGGCGAGGGGCTGAAGGCCATCGGCATCGCGCCGGAGGCCGTATCGGACGTGATCGTCACCCACATGCATTACGACCATGCCGGCAATCACGACCTGTTCCCGAACGCCACGTATCATCTTCAGGACAAGGAGATGGCCTATTGCACCGGTCGCTGCATGTGCCACCCGGCCTTGAGCCAGCCTTTCGCGGTGGATGACGTGACGGCGATGGTGCGCCGCGTGTTCGATGGGCGCGTGCACTTCCATGACGGCGCGTCGGAACTGGCGCCGGGCGTGTCCGTCCATGCGCTGGGCGGCCATACGGCGGGGCTGCAGGTGGTGCGGGTGCGCACAAGGCGCGGCTGGCTGGTACTGGCCTCCGACGCCTCGCACTTCTACGCCAACATGGATCAGGGCCGGCCTTTCCCCATCGTCTATAACGTCGCCGACATGCTGGAAGGCCACCGCACGGTGAAGGCGCTGGCCGGGCCGGATGGCGATGTCATCCCCGGCCACGACCCGATGGTGCTGGACCGCTATCCGGCGGCGGCGTCCGGGTTGGAAGGCTGGGTGGTGCGGCTGGACGGCGAAAAATAGCCGGCGCGGTTTGCGGGTGCTTCAAACGCGCCGCTTTGCGCACTACAGTCGCTGTTCCATCCGTTCCAGCCAGCCCCAGCCAGAATTGAGATCATGCTGCGCCTCGAAGATGAAGCCCTGTTGACCGGCAAGGGCCGGTATGTCGCCGACCGCCGGCCCGAGGGCATGCTGACCATGGCGGTCCTGCGATCGCCACTGGCCCATGGCACGATCCGCGCGCTGGATGTAGAGGCCGCCCGTGCCATGCCGGGCGTGCGGCTGGTGCTGACGGCGGACGATCTGAAGGCGGCTGGCATCGGCCCGCTGAAGGTGGCGGGCGAGGTGCCGAACCGCGATGGCAGCCCGATGGCGGTGCGCCACCGCCCGGTGCTGGCCGAGGGCACGGTGCGCTATGCCGGGGAGCCGGTCGCCGCCGTCATCGCCGACAGCGAGGATCAGGCGCTGGACGCGCTGGAAGCCATCGTGCTGGATCTCGACGAGCTGCCGGTCATCGTCGATCTGGAACAGGCGGCGGAACCCGGCGCGCCGAAGGTTTGGCCGGACCTGCCGGACAATCGCAGCCTCGACTGGGAGATCGGCAACCGCGAGGAGACGGAGCGGCTGTTCGCGGAGGCCGCCCATGTGGTGGAGCTGACAGTGCGGCATCCGCGCATCGTTATCGCCCCGGTCGAGACGCGCGGCGCGCTGGGCGAGTACGATGCGGCCAGCGGGCGCTACACGCTGACGACGCCCAGCCAGGGTGTGGTCGCGATCCGCGCCAGCATGGCCGACTGTCTGGGTGTC
Organism: Oceanibaculum indicum P24; assembly: GCF_000299935.1. Classification (NCBI taxonomy): domain Bacteria; kingdom Pseudomonadati; phylum Pseudomonadota; class Alphaproteobacteria; order Rhodospirillales; family Oceanibaculaceae; genus Oceanibaculum; species Oceanibaculum indicum. The sequence goes on from NZ_AMRL01000017.1 coordinate 63,426, forward strand.
GGCACCGACAAGCTGCGCGTCATCACGGAGGATGTCGGCGGCAGCTTCGCGGTGAAGATCTGGCCCTATCCGGAACAAGTGCTGGCGCTTGTCGCGGCGAAGGCGACGGGCCGGCCGGTGCAGTGGATATCCAGCCGCACCGAGGGCATGGTGTCGGATGCTATGGGCCGCGGCCGGGTGGACCGGGCGGCACTGGCGCTGGACAAGGACTATAAGTTTCTCGCCTTCAGGATCGACGCGCTGGGCGATATGGGCGCCTATATCAACCATGTGGCGGCCACCATCGTCACCAAGGGCGCGGTGCGCGTGTTCGGCCATTGCTACCGGATTCCGGGTCTCTATTACCGGGTGCAGGGGCTGTTCACCAACACTGTGCCGACCGACGCCTATCGCGGGGCCTCCAAGCCGGAGACGGTCTCCACCACCGAACGGCTGATCGATTACGCCGCCGAGAAACTGGGCATCGACCGGATCGAGCTGCGCCGCCGCAATCTGGTGACGCCGGCTGACCTGCCCTACAAGACCGCGATGGGCGAGACCTATGATGGCGGCGATTTCCCAGCCGTCCTGGACCGCATCCTGAAGGCCGCAGATATCGACGGCTTTCCTGCTCGGCGCGCGGAGAGCGAGGCGCGCGGTCTGCGGCGCGGGCTGGGCCTGACCCTGCATCTGCATGCCACCGGCGGCTCCGTGGCGGAGCGCAGCGAGGTCATCGCCCATGCCGACGGCACGGTGACGGTCCGCAGCGGCACGCAGGATTCCGGGCAGGGGCACCGCACGGCGCTGGCCATGATCGCCGCCGAGACGCTGGAAATTCCGGTCGAGCGTATCCGCGTCGAGCAGGGCGACAGCGACTTCCTCACCAAGGGGGGCGGCACCGGCGGCTCCAACCTGATGCCGATTGCCGCCAACACGGTGCACCGCACGGCGGAGCAGCTGATCCGCCAGGCCCGTGCGGTCGCCGGGCAGATGCTGGAAGCGGCGGTGCAGGATATCGAATACGGGCTGGGCGAGTTCCGCATCGCCGGCACCGACCGTAAGCTGAGCCTTGGCGATGTGGCTGCCGGCTGGGAGAGCCTGCCGGATGCCGCGCGCGATACCGAGATGGGTACCGGCTGCGCCGTGCAGCTGGATTTCGAGGGGCTGCACACCACCTTCCCGAACGGCGCCTATGCGGTGGAGGTCGAGATCGACCCCGACACCGGCAAGGTCGATGTGCGGCGCTGGACCGGCATCGACGATCTGGGCCGGGTCATCAACGAGGCGACGGCGCAGGGCCAGCTGCATGGCGGCATCGGCCAGTCGGTCGGCGAGGCGCTGCTGGAAGCCGCGCATTATGACCCGGAGACCGGCCAGCTGCTGTCCGGCAGTTTCATGGATTACACCATGCCGCGTGCCGACGATGTGCCGGCGCTCGATCTCGGCTGGGCGCCGACCGCCAGCCCGAACAGCCTGATCGGCGCCAAGGGCGTGGGCGAGGTCTCCTCCATCGGCGGGCCAGGACCGGTGATGAACGCCGTGCTGGATGCGCTGAAGCCTTATGGCGTGGCGCATATCGATATCCCGATGACGGCGGAAAGGGTGTGGCGTTCAATTCATAAGAAATAACTCATGATTGGCAAATTAGGGTATCCTGGAACCGTTAGGCAGGCGCGCCCGTTATAGGGGGGAGAGCGAACAGGGCCGCTATCTTGCCGGCCTTGCATACCCCCGAACTGCCAATCAGGGAGTTGAGCCATGAAACCCTATATCCTGTGCGCCGCCGTGTTTGCGCTGGGCGCCTGCGCCACACAGCCCGCGCCGCTTGGCCCGTCTATTCCGGACGAACCCGCCGGTCCCGCCATGTCTGCCACTGAGGTGCGGGCGCTGGTTGTCGGCAATACCGGCACCGGCACGATGAGCGGCTCCAACGCCACCTACGCCATGTATGTGATGCCTGGCGGCAAGGCCGAGCTGCGCCGCCCGACCGGCGTCGAGGCCGGCAACTGGCAGATCACCCCGGACGGCAAGTTCTGCGTGAAGTGGGAGCTGTTCCGTGGCGGCGAGGATTACTGTCAGCGGGTCTACAAGAACGGCCCGGTCTATCAGTTCCACAATCTGAACTCTGTCGAGCTTCTGACCTTCGAGGCGGGCCGTCAGCTCTGATCTGACGCGATAGAGCCTCCCCGTAACCGGATCTGGCGGCGCGCCCGCGCTGCCTCAAGCGAAAGGTAGAGCTATGTTGGTACGCACCCTCATCGTGATTCTTGCCGTGGGCATGCTCAGCGCCTGCGGCGGCCGGTTCGCCGGCTTCGACAATTGCTCGGCTGACGGCTCCGTCGTCTGGTACGAGTATCCCAATGCGGACGGCACCTATGAAGGGCTGAATAACGGCCCCTGCGACCGCCCGTAACAGGTTTCAGGCGATATACAGCCCGCCATTCGCATGCAGCGTCGCCCCGGTGACGTAGCTGGCGAGCGGGCTGGCCAGAAAGGCGATGCAGTTCGCCACCTCCTCCGGCGTTCCAAGCCGCCGGAGCGGGGTGGCGTTCAGCAATTCAGGCCCGCGCGCCTGCATCAGCGGTCGCACCATCGGCGTGTCGATCAGGCCCGGCGAAATGGCATTGACCCGCACCGGCGCCAGCTCCTTCGCGAGCGACCGGGCCAGCGACAGCACCCCGCCCTTGGCAGCGGCGTAATGCGCATGGGTCGGGCTGCCATAATGCGCGGCCATGGAGGCGACCAGCACCATTGAGGCGTCGGGCCGCAGCGCCGGCAGCGCCGCCTGGCACAAATGAAACACCCCATCCAGATTGACCGCCAGCGTGCGCGACCAGCTGGCCGCACTCATGTCCGCGAACGGATCGGTCGGGTAGAGGCCGGCATTCGGCACCACCACATCCACACCGCCGAACTTCTCCTGCGCCTGCTTCACAAGCTTCCGCGAACTTTCCGGGTCGGTCACGTCATGCGTGGCGAGCAACAGCCGGTCCGCCGGCAGGTCCAGGGTAGCGCAGGCCTCCTCCAGCCGCCGCTCATCCAGATCGCCCAGCGCCAGGCTGGCTCCGGCGTGCGCGAAAACCCTTGCGGTGGCAAGGCCAATGCCGCCGGCGGCCCCGCTCATCAGCAGCACCCTGCCCTCGAATGAAATCATGGCCTGCCCCCTTGTTCCCCTTCAGCCCGGACCGTAAGGTCACGCTAATCAAGCATTTAAGCAACCGGCTGCCGGCGCCGTAAAGCCCGGCGGCTGACCGGGAGGGGTTCCGTGCCCGACTATGAAGAGCTTTCGCCGCTGGCCCCCTGGCGGTCGCTGCGCACCACGAAACGCGACTGGGACAAGGCCGATCCGGTGCTGCTGGACTCCCTGCTGACACAGCTGCACCTGATCCGCGCCTTCGAGGAGGAGGTGCTGGTGCTGGCCGGCGAGGGGCTGGTGCATGGGCCGGCGCATTCCTCCATCGGACAGGAGGGCGGGGCGGTCGGCTCCATCCTGCCGCTGCGCGCGACCGATCAGGTCAGCGGCTCGCATCGGGGCCATCACCAGTTCCTCGCCAAGGCGCTGTCCTATGTCCGCCCGCAGGGCCATGACCCGCGCGGGCCGGTCGAGGGCGAGACAAAGGATGTGCTGACGAAGACGCTGGCGGAAATCCTGGGTCTGGCACAGGGCTATTGCCGGGGCCGCGGCGGTTCCATGCATCTGCGCTGGGATGCGGCGGGCGCACTGGGCACCAACGCTATCGTCGGCGGCGGCGTGCCGCCGGGGGCGGGGGCGGCGCTGGCGCACAGGCTGGCCGGGACCGGCGATGTGATGGTGGTCTATTTCGGCGATGGCGCGGTGAATATCGGCGCGGTGCTGGAGACCATGAACATCGCCGCCGCCTGGTCGCTGCCGATCTGCTTCTTCATCGAGAATAATCTCTACGCCGTTGCCACCACTGTCGCGGAATCGACGCGTGAGGCGCGGCTGTCCGGCCGGGCGCTGGGCTTCGGCATCCCGGCCTGGCGGGTCGATGGCATGGACCCGCTGGCCGTACATCTGGCGATGGGCGAGGCGCTGGATCATATGCGCGCCGGCAAGGGGCCGACCGTGATCGAGGCGGAGGTCTATCGCTACTTCCACCAGAACGGGCCGCTGCCGGGCAGCGCCTTCGGCTATCGCACCAAGGAGGAGGAGGCTGACTGGCGTGCCCGCGATCCGCTGGACCGGGTGGCGCGGGAGATGATCTCCCGCAAGTTGGTGACCCAGAGCGAGGTGGACGGATTGCGCGCCCGCGCCGTGGCGGCGATGCAGGAGGCGAGCGCCGCCCTCACCCAGGCGGATGGCAATAGGCGGATGATCGTGCCGTCGCTGTGGCCCGATCCCGGATTCCGCGATGTCGGCATCAGGGGTGACCTGTCGGAGCTGTCCGGCCGGCGCGTGGAGGAGGAGCACAGCTACAAGGGCAGGCTGATCGAGCGGAAATTCGTCGATGCGGTGGCCGATGTGATGCACCGGCGGATGGACGAGGATTCCTCGATCCTGCTGATGGGCGAGGATATCCACCGGCTGAAGGGCGGCACCAACGGGGCGACGCGCGGGCTGGCCGATGCCTTTCCGGGCCGGGTGCTGGGCACGCCGATTGCCGAGCAGGCATTCCTCGGCCTTGCCGGCGGGCTGGCCGCCGACGGGCGCTACAAGCCGGTGGTGGAGTTCATGTACCCGGATTTCATGTGGGTCGCCGCCGACCAGGTGTTCAACCAGATCGGCAAGGCACGCCACATGTTCGGCGGCGGGACGGAGGTGCCGTTGGTGCTGCGCACCAAGGTGGCGATGGGTACCGGCTATGGCTCGCAGCATTCGATGGACCCGGCCGGCATCTTCGCGACATCGCCGGGCTGGCGCATCGTCGCCCCGTCCACGCCGTTCGACTATGTCGGGCTGATGAATGCGGCACTGGCCTGCCGCGACCCGGTGCTGGTGATCGAGCATGTCGATCTCTACCAGTCGATGGGCCGCATTCCAGAGGGCGATCTGGATTACATCATCCCGCTGGGCAAGGCGCTGGTGCGCCGCGCGGGACGCCGGGCGACGGTGCTGACCTATCTCTCCATGGTGCCGAAATGCCAGGCCGTGATCGAGCGGCTGGAGCTGGATGTGGAGCTGATCGACCTGCGCAGCCTGGATCGCGCCAGTCTTGACTGGAAGACGGTCGGTGCGAGCATCGAGAAGACCAACAATGTTCTGATCGTCGAGCAGGGTGCGAGAGGCACCTCCTATGGTGGCTGGCTGGCCGATGAAGTCCAGCGCCGCTATTTCGGCTGGCTGGCCCAGCCGGTGGAGCGGCTGGCAGGCGGGGAGGCTTCGCCCAGCGTCTCCAAGGTGCTGGAACGCGCCGCCATCGTCGGCGAGGCGGAGATCGAGGCCGCCCTACAGCGTCTGCTGGCCGCACAGGGCGGATAAGCCCCCATCTTCTTGCAGGGGGGCAGTCTTGCAGGGATACTCGCCGCCTTGACGCTGACGGGGAGAGCGAGGTGGGGTCGACGGAAGCTGGGCACAACGCGGCCATTCTCTATCGCCCGGACTCCACAGCCGGCAAGCCTTTGGGGCGGCAGGTGGCGGATGAGGGATTCGTGCGTGCCTATGCCCGGCATGCGGTGGCGGATGCGCTCTATTGCTGCGCGGCCACGCCGCAGGATGCGGAACGCTTCGCAGTCATCGCGGAAGGCGCGGGCGGGCCAAGGCGCCCGGTGCGCTGGGCACCGATGGACAGCGCACCGGCCATCGCGGAGGCGGGCTGCCTGTTCCTCGCCGGTCCGAACCTCCGTCCTGCCGCCTTTCTGCGTCGTGGCTATAATCAGCGGGGCTACAGCCTGTGCGGTCTGACGCACACCATCGCCTCCGCCGGGGCGATGGATGCCATTGGCGACCTGCTGTTGGCCCCGGTGCAGCCCTGGGACGCGCTGATCTGCACTTCGCGGGCTGGCCGTGACGCGGTGGAGCGGCAGCTGCAGGAGGTCGCCGCCTATCTGGGGCAGCGGCTGGGCGCACCGCCGCCCGCACTGCCCGAACTTCGGACGATACCGCTGGGCGTCGATACCGGCGCCTATACCCGGCGTGAGGAGGATCGGGCCGCCTGGCGCGCGCGGTTCGGGATCGGGCCGGAGGATATCGCCGCCCTGTATGTCGGCCGGCTGAGCGCGCATGCCAAGGCCAACCCGGACCCGCTCTATATGGCACTAGAGCGTGCGGCGCAGCGGACCAGCCGCAAGCTGCACCTGATCCAGGCCGGATGGTTTCACAATGCCGGGCTGGAGCGTGCTTTCCGAACCACCGCCGCTCAGTTCGCGCCATCGGTGGCGGTGCATGTCGTCAGCCCGCTGGAGGAGGAGGCGCACCGGCAGATCTGGTCGGCGGCGGATTTCTTCGTCTCGCCCAGCGACAATATTCAGGAGACTTTCGGCCTGACGCCGGTGGAGGCAATAGCGGCCGGCCTGCCGGTCCTGGTCAGCGACTGGGACGGCTACCGCGACACGGTGCGCGACGGCATCGACGGGTTCCGCATCCCCACCCTGACGCCGGCGGCGGGCGGGGGCGGCGACCTTGCCGTGCGCCACGCGCTTGGCATCGACCGCTACGACCTCTATGTCGGCAAGGCGAGCCTGTTCACCGGCTTCGATGTCGATGCCTGCGCGGAGGCCTGTGTGAAGCTGGCCGAGGATGCCGGCCTGCGCCAGCGGATGGGCGACAGTGGGCGCGCACGGGCCCGCGAGTTCTATGACTGGCAGGTGATCGTTAAGGCCTATCAGGCGCTGTGGGCGGAACTGGCGGAACGCCGGAGCAATGCAGCGGAGCTGGTGCCGCTCACCGGGGACGTGGCCGATCCCTGGCGGATCGATCCTTTCCAGCAATTCGCGGCCTATCCCAGTCGGGCGCTGCGCGCGGATTGCCGGGTGCGTCTGACGTCCGAGGGGCTGTGGGATCTGGAGGCCGCCTATGCCTCCCCGCATATCAAATACGCGGCCCAGTCGCTGCCGACGGTCGAGGAAGCCCGGAGCCTGTGCCGGCGGCTGACCGAGGTGCCGGAATGGCGGGCGGATGATCTGGTGCGGCATCTGCCGCCTGACCGACAGCCCATCGCCTTCCGGGGGCTGGTGTGGCTGGCGAAATACGGGATCGTGACGATCCTCGATTAGGACAGCGCGATCAGATCGTCGCGCAGCCGCTGCGGATCGGCGTCGCCCAGCAGCTTCTCGATCTCGGCATGGGATTTCTCCCACACCGGCACGGCCTGCGCCAGCAGGGTGCGGCCGGCATCGGTCAGCACCAGCCGGCGGCTGCGTTTGTCCTTTGGGTCAATCAGGATGTCCACGAGGCCGCGCCGCGTCAGCGGTTTCAGCGCGGCGGTCAGGGTAGTGCGGTCCATCGCCAGCAGGGTCGCCACATCGCCCATGCGCGCCGGCTCCGGCCGGTTCAGCGACATCATCAGGGAGAACTGGCCGTTGTTCAGCCCAACCGGCCGCAGCACCTCGTCGAAGCGGCGCGCCAGCGCCCGGGCCGCGCGCTGGGTGTGCATGCACAGGCAGGTGTCGCGCACCAGCAAGGTCGTCTCGAACGGAACGGTTTCACGTTTTGACATGATCAATTAATGTTGATATCAACTTTTAAGTCAAGCCCCAGACCAAGACACATGCAGGCGGGGTGACAAAAATCAAGCGCGGAGGATGGGATGACGCAAAGACTGCTGGTTCTGCTGGGCACCAAGAAGGGCGCCTTCATTCTGGAAAGCGACCCGGCCCGGAAGGATTTCGCACTGCGCGGCCCGTTCTGCCAGACATGGCCGGTCAACCACGTCATCGGCGATCCGCAGACCGGCACGATCTACGCCGGCGGCGGCGATGCCTGGTTCGGGCCGGCGGTCTGGAAATCCACCGATGGCGGCGAGAACTGGAGCCATTCCAGCGCCGGCCTCGCCTATCCCGAGGGGCAGGAGCCGATAAAGTCGGTCTGGAGCCTGGCCCGCGCCGCCGATGGCAGCCTCTATGCCGGGGTGGAGCCGGCAGGATTGTTCCGCAGCAGCGATGGCGGCGAGAGCTGGGTGCCGGTGGCGGGGCTGAACGCGCATCCGACACGGGACCGCTGGGTGCCGGGCGGCGGCGGGCTGATCCTACATTCGCTGGTACCGCATCCGACCGACCCGAAGAAGCTGTGGGCTGGCATCTCCACCGCCGGTGTGTTCTACACCGAGGATGGCGGCGAGAGCTGGGAGCCGCGCAACCAGGGCACACGCTGCGACTATAATCCGGAGGATCAGCGCTATCCGGAAGTCGGGCAGTGCGTCCATTCCATCGTCATGGCACCGGGCATGCCGGACCGGCTCTATCAGCAGAATCATTGCGGGATGTATCGCAGTGACGATGGCGGCCGGCAGTGGCACAGTATCGAGGCGGGGCTGCCCTCCAGCTTCGGCTTTCCGGCCGCCGCCCACCCGCACGACCCGGACACGCTGTTCCTGGTGCCGCTGAATGGCGACATCGCCGGCCGCTACATGCCCGGCGCGAAGGCGGCCGTCTGGCGCACCAGCGATCGCGGGGCGAGCTGGCAGGACAAGCGCAATGGCCTGCCGCAGGAACACGCCTTCTTCGGCGTGCTGCGTCAGGCGATGGCGACCGACCGGCTGGAGAAGGCCGGGGTCTATTTCGGCACCAGCGGCGGCGCACTCTATGCCAGCAATGACGAGGGCGAGAACTGGACCTGCCTTGCGCAGCACCTGCCGACGATCTTCTCGGTCGAGACGCTGCTCAGGGCAGCATGAGCGTCACTGTCACCCTGCCGGCGGCGCTGCTGCCGCTGTTCCCCGGCGCGCCGGGTCTGCTGCAGCTGGACGCCGGCACGGTAGCGGAATTGATGGACGCGCTGGAGGCACGCTGGCCCGGCATGCGCGACCGGCTGTGCGACAGCCGGCCCGCCATCCGCCGGCACATCAATGTGTTCGTCGAAGGCAAGCGTGCGACACTCGATACGAATCTTGCGCCGGGTGCCGAGGTCTTCATCATCACGGCGGTCAGCGGCGGGTAAGCGCGCGGAAGGGGCTTTGACCGTGCCCCGCTTCGGCTTACATCTGCCGCGATGCCCGACAAAGCGACCCTCGACTTGCTGCCCGAAAGCTTCCGTGCCTGGTTCGCCCGGCGCGGCTGGCAGGCGCATGCGCATCAGCTGGCCATGCTGCGCGCGGCAAAGGCCGGGCGCTCGGCGCTGCTGATCGCGCCGACCGGCGGCGGCAAGACGCTGGCCGGCTTCCTGCCCAGCCTGGTCGAGCTGGCGGATGGTGGCTATGACGGGCTGCACACGCTGTATGTCTCGCCCTTGAAGGCGCTGGCGGTCGATATCCACCGCAATCTGGAAGTGCCGGTGGCGGAGATGGTGTTGCCGATTCGCATCGAGACGCGCACCGGCGACACGCCGCAATCCAAGCGCCTGCGCCAGCGCAGCAAGCCGCCGCAGATGCTGCTGACCACGCCGGAATCGCTGGCCCTGCTGCTGTCCTATTCCGATGCGCCGGAAATCTTCGCCGGGCTGAAATGCGTGGTGCTGGACGAGCTGCACGCGATGGCCGGCACGAAGCGCGGCGATTTGCTGGCGCTTGGCCTCGCCCGGCTGTCGCGCCTCGCCCCCGGCTGCCGGCGCGTCGGCCTGTCGGCCACAGTGGCGCATCGCGATCCGCTGCTGGCCTATCTGTCGGCGGAAGGCCGTGCCGATGCCGGCGATGCCGATCTGGTCAGCGGCGGTGAAGCGGCAAAGCCGGAAGTCAAGATCCTGCTGCCGCGCGGGCGCATGCCCTGGTCCGGGCACATGGCCGTCTTTGCCCTGCCGGAGGTCTATGAGGCGGTGAAGGCGGCGAAGACTGCCATCGTCTTCGTGAACACCCGCGCCCAGGCGGAGATCGTGTTCCAGGAACTGTGGCGGCTGAATGATGACAATCTGCCCATCGGGCTGCACCATGGCAGCCTCGCCGTCGAACAGCGTCGCAAGGTGGAGGCGGCGATGGCGCGCGGCGCCTTGCGTGCCGTGGTGGCGACATCCTCGCTCGATCTCGGCATCGACTGGGCGGCGGTCGATCTGGTGGTGCAGGTCGGCGCGCCGAAGGGGGTGAGCCGCCTGCTGCAGCGCATCGGCCGGGCCAACCACCGGCTGGATACGCCCAGCCGCGCCCTGCTGGTGCCGGCCAACCGCTTCGAGGTGCTGGAATGCAAGGCGGCGCTGGACGGCATACGGGCGATGGAGCTGGATGGCGACCCGCCACGCCCCGGCGGGCTGGACGTTCTGGCCCAGCATATTGTCGGCACCGCCTGCGCCGGGCCGTTCCAGGCCGATGCGCTGTATGCGGAGGTGCGCCGCGCAGCACCCTATGCGGGCCTCGACCGCCAGACTTTCGACGATGTGCTGGAATTCTGCGCCACTGGCGGCTATGCGCTGCGGTCCTATGACCGCTACCGCCGGCTGATCGGCGACAGTAAGGGCGGCTGGCGGCTGTCGCACCCGTCGCACCTGCGCCGCTACCGGATGAATGTCGGCACTATTGTCGAGGCGGTGACGCTGAAGGTGCGGCTGAACCGCGGGCCGGTGCTGGGCGAGGTCGAGGAATATTTCGTCATGGGGCTGGAGCCGGGCGACACCTTCCTGTTCGCCGGCCGGCTGCTGCGCTTCGACGGCCTGCGCGAGACCATCGTGCAGGCCAGCCCGGCCACCGGCGACGCGCCGAAGATTCCCGCCTATGCCGGCGGG
>NZ_AMRL01000018.1 GCF_000299935.1 Oceanibaculum indicum P24
GGCAGGCCGGCGTGATCCGCCACTTCCAGCGCCATGTCGAGCGGCGCGATCGCCATCGGCCCGCTGGTGGTGCGGCCGACGCGCACCTTGATGCCGCGCACCAGATCGGCATGCTCACGCGCCGCCTTCAGGCATTCCGGCGAAGAGATCAGCCGTAGATTCTCGTTCTCGCCGAACATCACATTCAGCGAGAAGGCGAAGATGCCGGGATAGGAGATGTTGATCAGCGGCACGATGCGGGTTTCCGACCGCTCGATCACATGCTTGCGGAAGCCCAGAATGTTGCCCGGCCCGGCCGAGCCGGCATCGATCAGCGTGGTGCAGCCGGCCTGCCGCGCGTAGGAATCGGGATCGACGCCCAGCGAAGTGCCGCCGTAATAGACATGGGTGTGAAGATCGATCAGGCCGGGCGTGACGATCTTGCCGGAAACGTCGCGGACCTCCTTGCCTTGCAGCCCGTCGCCGACGGCGGCCACCTTGCCGCCCGTAAAGCCGACATCGGTGACCTTGTCCAGCCCCTGCGCCGGATCGATCACCCGGCCGCCCTTCAGCACCAGATCGTGCATTGCCCTGTCCCTCTTCTCAGCTCAGCCGACCGCGCGCGGCCACCGGCAGCTCGCCCACGATCTCGTCCCCGCGCACGGTGACATAGCGGTCCACCATGTTGCACACGACGCAGACATGGTTCGGCACGATGCGCACCACCTCTCCCACGCCCGGCCGTTCGTTGCAGGCCGACAGGTCGAGGAAGCCGTGTTCTTCCGAGAATTTCGGGATGCGCGCCTGCGGATGGTCGAGGATCAACCCGTGCCCGTCCAGCCCCGGCATGGTCTCCACGGTCAGGGTCTTGGAGCCGGCATCGAGGATGCCGCGCTCAGGTGCCGCGCGGCTGACAACCGTCGAATAGACGGTCAGCGCGCAATCCTCCAGCGTGGCCGCCCCGCAGGCCAGCATCATCCGGTCGTTGAAGATGCAGGTGCCGGCGCGGTGTTCGGTCGCCCCCTTGATCTTGCCGAGATTGACGAGGTTCGGCGTACCGCCGGAGGACACCACAGTGACCTCCAGCCCCATGTCGCGCACGCCTGCCGTGGCAGTGTCGAGGAAGGTCTGCGTCTCCGCCATCGCATCCTCGGGCGGATAGAGCATGAAGCCGGCGAAATTCAGCCCCTCGGCCTCCTTGATGGCGCGGGCGACGGCAATCGCGTCCGCCGGGCTCTCGACGCCGGATCGCTTGCGCCCGGTATCGCATTCCACCACCACATCGAGCGGCTTGCCGGCCAGTGTGGCAGCCTTGGCGAGGTCTCCGACCACGATGGGGTTATCGGCGGCGACGCGCATGGTCACACGCTGCATCAGCTTCGCGAGGCGGCCCATCTTCTCCTCGCCCAGCAGATTGTAGCTGATGAAGATGTCGTCCTGCCCGCCATCGGCCATCACCTCGGCCTCGCCCAGCTTCTGGCAGGTGATGCCGGAAGCACCGGCCTTGCGCTGCAGTGCCGCCAACACCGGGCTCTTGTGGGTCTTAATGTGCGGCCGGTTGGCCACCCCCGCCTTGTCGCACAGCGCCTGCACGCGGGCGATGTTGCGCTCCACCACGTCGAGGTCGATGACCACCGCCGGGGTGGAATAGTTGAGGGCGATCTCCCGCTTCAGCTTTTCGATGTTCATGGCGATTCATCCTACTCGCATGTCATTGCCGGGCTTGACCCGGCAATCCAGGCTGCATCGGCTTTTTCCCGTTATTCGATGTCAGAGGCTAGGCACCGCCCCTGGATGCCCGGGTCAAGCCCGGGCATGACAATCGTGTTTACGCACTCTCCGCCGGCGGGGCGGTGACGATGGATTTCAGCTCCGGCCGGGGATCGCGCAGCTTGGCCATATCCGGCTTCGGCCGGCCGAGGCCCGGAATGCCGGCAAAAGCCTGCTCCATGCCCTGCGCGATGTTCAGCAATTCCAGATCGCCGCGGAAGCGGCCGATGGCCTGCAGCCCGAACGGCATGCCCTGCGCATCGACGCCGCAGGGCAGCGAGATCGCCGGGTTGGTGGTCAGCGTGATGAAATAGGTCAGTGCCAGCCAGTGATAGTAGTTACGCAGCTTCTGGCCTTCGAGTTCCTGCAGGTAGAGCTGCGTCCAGGGGAAGGGCGAAACCGGCGTGGTCGGCGCCAGGATCAGGTCGTACTCCCTATAGAGCGCCTGGAAGCGGCGGAACAGGCTGGTCTGCTCGGTATGCGCCCAGGCCGCATCGGCCAGCGACATGGAGGCCGCCAGCTCGTAATTGGCGATGATGTTCGGCCCCAGCTTCTCGCGCTCGTTATTGTAGGAATGGTGATAACGCGCGAGGTAGCTCTGGCCGCGCACGACGTCGAAGCAGCGGTCCGCCTCGCCGAAATCGAACGTCAGTTCGTCGCAGCTTTTGAACAGATGCCCCATCGCCTTCATGCGGTCGCGCATCACCTGCTTGATCTCGGAAGAGACCGGGCACTGGCCGAAATCGACGCTCCAGGCGACGCGGAGCGTACCCAGATCGACCGGACGATAGGCGGCAATCTCCTTCGGATCGACCGGCTGGGACAGCGGATCGCGGTCATCCACCCCGACCTGGCTGGCGAACAGCAGGCGGGTATCGGCCACATTGCGGCCCATCGGCCCCAGCACCGAGATCGGCGTCCAGCCGAGGCCGCGCCCATCCATCGGCACCAGCCCCGGTGACGGGCGGAAGCCGACGATACCGCAGATCGCGGCGGGGATGCGCAAGCTACCGCCTGTGTCAGAGCCGGTGCAGATCGGCAGCATGTCGCAGGCCAGCGCCGCCGCCGAGCCGCCGGACGAGCCGCCGGCATTCAGGGTCGGGTTGAACGGGTTGCCGGTGGCGCCCCAGACCGGGTTGCGTGAATTGGCGCCGGCGCCAAACTCCGGCACGTTGGTCTTGGCGGTGACGATGGCGCCGCCCTTGCGGGCCAGCGCGATCTGCGCCGAGTCCTTCTTCGGCACATTGTCGCGGTAAAGCGGCGAACCGTGGGTGGTCAGCAGCCCCTCGGTATCCTGCAGATCCTTCACGCCCAGCGGCAGCCCGTGCAGCGGACCCAGCTCACCGCCCTTCAGCACCGCCGCCTCGGCGGCCTTTGCCTCCTCCCGCGCGCGCCTGTAGCCCTTGGCGGAGATCGCGTTCACCGCCGGATTCACCGCCTCGATACGATCGATGCAGGCTTCCAGCAGTTCGACCGGGGAAACCTCCTTCGTGCCGATGCGGCGGCGCAGTTCGACGGCGGACAGGGACAACAGCGACTCGGCAGACATGGAACGGTCTTTCAGTAAGGGGATCAGACGGTGGGGGTAAGCGGGACGGGTTCGGCGCCGACCGGGCGGCGGATACAGGCGACCTGCTGGCCCGGCGCCACCTCCATCAGCACCGGATCGATCTGCCGGCATTCCGGGATGACATAGGGGCAGCGTGTGTGGAAATGGCAGCCGCTGGGCGGCTTGGCCGGGCTCGGTACATCGCCCTGCAGGATCAGCCGGCTGGCGCGCTTCTTCTTCGGGTCAGGGATCGGCGCGGCCGACAACAGCGCCTCGGTATAGGGATGCAAGGGGCGCGTGAACAAGGTGCGCTTGTCCGTCAGCTCCACCACCCGCCCCAGATACATCACCGCGATGCGGTGGCTGATATGGCGCATGACGGCCAGATCATGGCTGATGAACAGATAGGCAAGCCGGTATTCCTCCTGCAGGTCGATCAGCAGGTTCAGCACCTGCGCCTGCACCGAGACATCGAGCGCGGAGACCGGCTCGTCGGCCACGATCACATCGGGATTGACCGACAGCGCCTTGGCAATGCCGAGACGCTGGCGCTGGCCACCGGAAAATTCATGCGTGTATTTCCGCATGTTCTCCGGCCGCAGCCCGACGCGCTGGAACAGCTGCGCCACCCGCTCGTCCTTCTCCCGGCCCCGCGCGATGCCGTAATTCTCCAGCGGTTCGCCGACGATGGTGCCGGCCCGCAGGCGCGGATTCATCGAGGAATACGGGTCCTGGAATACGGTCTGGATGCGCCGCCGGTGTTCCCACATCTTCCCCTGGCTCAGATGCGTCACATCCGTCCCGCCCAGCAGGATTTCACCGGAGGTCGGCTCCAGCAGCTTCAGCACGGTCTTGCCGACGGTGGATTTGCCGCAGCCGGATTCGCCGACCACGCCCAGCGTCTCGCCGCGCTTCAGGCTGAAAGACACGCCATCCACCGCACGCACCGCGCCGACCTGGCGCTGCAACAGCCCGCCGAGGATCGGGAAATGCTTCACGAGGTTGCGGACTTCGAGGCTCGGCTGTTCGGAGCTCATGCGGCACTCTCCATCACGCGGGCGGTTTCCCAGCAGGCGGCGACATGGCCCGGCCGGCTCTCGACCAGCGGCGGCCGTTCAGCGCGGCAGCGGTCGGTGGCGAAGTCGCAGCGCGGCGCGAAGGCGCAACCGGGGATCGGCTGTGTCAGCACCGGCACGAGGCCCGGAATCTCCTGCAGGCGGGCGCGGCGCCCTTCCGCCTCGGCATCGATATCGAGGCGCGGCACGGCGCGCATCAGCCCGCGCGTATAGGGGTGCAGCGGGTTCTCGAACAGCTCCTCGACTGTTGCCTCCTCGACCTTGCGGCCGGCATACATGACCACGACACGCTGCGCGGTTTCCGCGACCACGCCGAGATCGTGGGTGATCAGGATGATGGCGGCGTCGATCTTCTGCTTCAGCTCGATCATCAGATCGAGGATCTGCGCCTGGATGGTCACATCCAGCGCGGTGGTCGGCTCGTCGGCGATCAGCACCTTCGGATTGCAGGAGAGTGCGATGGCGATCATCACGCGCTGGCGCATGCCGCCGGAAAGCTGATGCGGATATTCGTTCAGCCGCCGCTTCGCATCGGCGATGCCGACCAGCTCCAGCATCTCCCGCGCGCGCTCTAGTCCCTGCTCCCAGGACACGCCCAGGTGCCGCACCACATTCTCCGCAATCTGCGTGCCGATGGTCAGCACCGGATTCAGGCTGGTCATCGGCTCCTGGAAGATCATCGAGATTTCGTGGCCGCGGATCGCCCGCATCTCCTCCTCGGAGAGTTTGGTGAGATCGCGCCCCTCGAATTCGATGGCGCCATCGACGATGCGGCCGGTCTCGGCCTGGATCAGCCGCAGGATCGACAGCGAGGTCACCGACTTGCCGCAGCCCGATTCGCCGACGATGGCCAGCGTCTCGCCCTGGCTCACCTCGAAGGACACGCCATCGACGGCCCGCACCACGCCATCCTGGGTGAAGAAATGGGTCTTGAGGTCCCGGACCTTCAGAATGCTCACATGCGCCTCGACAATCTCGGGTCCAGCCGGTCGCGCAGACCGTCGCCCAGCATGTTCACCGCCAGCACGGTGAGGGTGAGGAAGGCGCCGGGGATCAGGATGCTCCAGGGCGCGATCTGGAAGAAGGTGCGGCCCTGCGAGATGATGTTGCCCCAGCTGGGGATTTCCGGCGGCACACCGGCGCCCAGGAAGGACAGCCCCGCCTCCACCAGCATGGCGGAGGCACAGACATAGGTTGCCTGCACGATCAGCGGCGCCATGGTGTTCGGCAATATGTGCTTCACCAGCAGCTTCGGCCCGCGCGTACCGCCCGATATCGCGCTCTCGATATAGGGCTGGCTGCGGATCGACAGCACGACCGAGCGTGTCAGTCGCACGATGCGCGGCACTTCGGGAATGACGATGGCAACCAGCACGATGCCGAGGCCCGGACGGGTCAGGGTGATCAGCGCGATCGCCAGCAGGATGGAGGGGATCGACATGATGCCGTCCATGATCCGCATGACGATGGCATCCACCTTGCGGAAATAGCCACACAGCAGCCCCAGCGTCAGCCCGATTACGCTGGCGAAGGCAGCGACCGCCAGACCCACCACCAGCGAGACGCGGGCGCCATAGATGGTGCGGGAATAGACGTCGCGACCATACTGGTCGGTGCCGAACCACCAGCGCTCCGACGGCGGCTTCAGGCGCTGCGCGGGGTTCAGCTTCAGCGGATCGCCGGTGATCCAGGGCGCGATCACCGCCAGCACGATGAGGGTCAGCAGGATGCTCCCGCCGATGAAGATGGTGGGGTTGCGCCGGATCGCCGTGCGGGCGCGGGAGAGAAGACCGGGTGCCTCGGCGGCGCTGGCCGTGCCAGTGCCGCCCTCGGTGACCGCTGCCATGCCCTCAGCCTCTCAAGGCGAAGGAGCGGCGTGGAGGCATTTTCACGGCAATTTCAATTGATTGTCCCATTCGCCTCACCCCGCCTCTGTTCATCAGCGCCGCCTTAGGGCAGCTTTATCTTGTAAAGTATGGTGACAAAAATCCGGTGGGGTCAACGGCGTAACTTCTCCTAGTCCACAGAGCAAAAATTAATTAGCATATCCACATGAACGCCGGACTAAACAAGACATATGAACCGCACAAGCCATGCCCACAGCTAAAGGCAGGCGAAATTTGTTTTGTAGTTGAGCAGTACAATGAAGGTAAAATTGAGCGTCTTTATCATGAACATGCCCCAAGGCGCAGGATGAGCCGCGATGCAATTGTTAGCACATTACGCTGCTTAAATGCCGCCACCACCAAAATGAGCTTAATTCAAATTATATCAGCACATCTAAACACTGCTGGAAAAAAGCCGGAAAGACATCCTGCCTTCAACATCAGATCTGCATACATTGAACCTGGTGTGCAAAGATTATATTGCGGAACCAACACCGTATCTTGGGCAGATATTGTAATTAGTAAATCTCACTTCCGAACATAACAGTTACTTCGTCATGGTCGGGCTTGACCCGACCATCCATCCGGCGTTGCCGCAGGATGTATACGGATGCCCTATTACACCTACATCCTCGCCAGCAAACCGGGCGGCACGCTCTATATCGGCACGACCAACGACCTCATCCGCCGTATCCACGAGCATCGCGAAGCGGCCGTACCCGGCTTCACCAAACGCTATAAAATCCACCATCTCGTCTATTTCGAGGAACACGCCACCTCCGAGCAGGCGATCCGTCGGGAGAAACGTCTGAAGACCTGGTTGCGGATCTGGAAGGTGCAGTTGATTGAAACGGACAATCCGGACTGGAATGATCTGTATCCCTTACTGCTCTGAAGCTGCGCCTTCCGCTGTATGGTCGGGTCAAGCCCGACCATGACGAGATATGTTGGAATGCAAGGAGCTTCCCATACTCCCTCGTCACCCTCGGGCTTGACCCGAGGGTCTAGGGGCGATGCCCTACCTGTGACGTCTCAACCCACCGCGCCTGGATTGCCGGGTCAAGCCCGGCACTGACAGGGGATTAAAAAATCAACCCTGGGCTGGTCTCCTTGTCGAGCGGCCAGATCGGGCGCTGCACCTTGGTGAAGGGAATCTTCTCATAGGTGCGGCTGAGCGGCGCATCGGATTCGATGTAGAGCACCTTCTTGGCAATGGGCCCGAAGGCGGCCATGAAGTGGTTGGTGGACTTCACCAGCAGGATTTTCTGCTCCGTCGGCTCGATGCCGACATTGCGGAACAGCTCCAGCCCCAGCGCCTGGGTACGGTTGGAGATCAGCACCACTTTCACCCCGCCGATGCGGATAGCGGCACAATCGCCCAGCGGCACGGTGGTCGGGCCAAAGCTCTGCCGGCAGTCGCGGGCCAGCGCCGTGACCTCCACCATGGCATCGATGGGCTGGCCGGAGGTCGGGCCGATCTTGCCGCCGAAGCGCAGGGGGAAGGTCGCCCCCAGACCGGCATCGAAGCACAGCCGAACGGCCAGCGGGTCCCAGATCGGGCCGACCGCGGCATCCTGCGCATCCTGCGCGATCAGCTCGCGCAAGATGCTGGTATTGTCGGAGGGCGCGCCGCCGCCGGCATTATCCGCCGGATCGGCCATGACCACAGGTGCCACATTGGAGTCGATACCCTGCCTCACGCCGGAGGAAATCGAGTGATATTCCGGCATGGTCTTACCGCGCATGGAGACGAACTCCTCGCCCAGCTTTGTGGCCAGCGCATCGGCCTTCGCCTTGTCCCCATCCGCCACCACCAGGATGCGTCCCGACAGTTCCGGCACGTCGCCATAGGGGAAGCAGTGCGCGGCGGAGACCGAGAGGATGCCGTCCTTGCCTTCCAGCGCGAACATGCGGTCCACGAAGCCGCGCATCAGCGGCAGTGTCGTTGGGTAGCTGCTGATCTGCCGGCAGTCATAGACCGACATGACCGGCTTCACCTCGCCGCGGATCGTGCGCAGCACCAAGTCCAGCAGGTCTTCCGCGCGGTCCTGCACGTCGGTATGCGGGAATTCCTTGTAGAGGATGACGATGTCGGCGTTCTTCATCCGCTTCAGCGTCAGGTGGCAGTGCGGGTCCAGCTCCACGCCGATCACGCAGTCCGGCCCGACGATGGCGCGGGCGCGCTCCAGAATATCGCCCTCCACATCGTCATAGCCGTGGGCGACCATCGCGCCATGCAGGCCGAACAGCACGCCGTCCAGCGGCAGCGCCGCCTTCAGCTGGTCCAGCACCTCGTCGCGCATGAACTCATAGGCATCGCGGTTCACCGTGCCGGCCGGGCTGGCGGCGAAGCAGCTGCCCTCGATCAGCGTATAGCCCTCCGCCTTGGCGCGCTTGCGGGCAACGAACAGCGGTGCGGTGCACATGCGCGGCGTGTCGTCGGGATGCTCGCCCGGACGCAGCCAGACGCTCTCCCGGAAGGCATCCAGGCTGGTCGGCAGCGGCGAAAAGGTGTTGGTCTCGGTGGCAATGGTCGCGGAGAACAGACGCATGGAAGGCTCCTCAGGCGGCAGACTCAGGCGGCGGGCGGGGTCCAGACGGTCTGCTCGTCCAGCGGATAGACAGGGCGCGGCAGGCGGGTCCAGTTGAAGTTGTGGAGTGCGGGCGAGGTCAGGCCGGGGCAATCCACCTCATAGATCCGGTCGGGCGTGAAGAACTCGTCGAAGCCGGCGCGGAAATGCCCCCGGCTCTTCACCACGAGGCAGCGCACCTTCGACAGATCGACACCGAACAGCTCCAGCTGCATCGGCTCCAGACATTGCTGGCGGTTGGTGATGACCACGACCTGCACGCCGCCGACCTGCAGCAACGCCGCCGGCCCCAGATCGCAGGCCATGTCCTGATACATGCCGCGCCGCCCGACGAAGGGACCATCCGCCAGCGCCAGCACCTCCACCTCGGCGGTGAAGGGCTGCGAGAACTCGTTGCTCTCCCTGGAATTGAAGGTGGCGGTGAAGCGCGTCCCCTTGCCCAGCCGGTGCGCCTCGGCAGCCAATGCGGGGTCGAAGAACACGCCCAGCGCTGCGCCCTTCGCTCCCGCCTCGACCAGCGCCTTCAGGATATAGATAGTGTTGCCGCGCCCGCCGCCGCCCGGATTGTCGGCAACATCGGCCAGCAGAACCGGATCGCGCTTCCCCTCCCCGGCAGCGACGGCCAGTGCCACCGCGTCCTCCAGCGAGGTCATCGGCTTCTTGAAGCGCTCCTTCATCGCCCAGACCTTCTGCGCGATATCCAGCGCCAGCGCACGCGCCGCCGCGCGATTGCCATTGCGCGCCGTCACCACGGGCGTGAAGCCGTTCTTCGGGCAGTCGGAGAAGGCGAAACCAGCCATCACCGAAACATTCATGATGTCACCGCCGACCTTGGACTGGCCGTAAGCGATCACCTCGCCATAGGGATTGCCCGGCGCGGTCAGCAGCGCGATGGAGGGCGGCACCAACGGCAGCTTCACCATTTCGATGGCGGTCTTGCTGCCGGCCAGCAACTCGCGCAGATGCTTCGCCGCCTCGACGCCCCGGTCATAGATATCGGTGTGCGGATTCTTAAGATAGCCAACAAAAACCGACACATTATCAATCATTTTGCGTGAAATATTCGCGTGCAGATCGAATACAGCGGCAATCGGCAGGTCCGGGCCGACAACGCTGCGGATCGCCTCGAACAGATCGCCGTCCGGATCGTCGCTGCCGGTCGCCAGCGCCGCACCGTGCGAGGAAATGAAGATGCCGTCGAGCGGCCCGGCCTTGCGCAGCCCATCCAGGATGTCGGCAACGAATTCCTCGAAATAGGCCTGATCGACCGGTCCGCCCGGCTGCGCCAGCGCGACGCGCAGCGGCACCGGCGTCCAGGGGCCGGTGCGGTCCATCTCCGCGAAGAAGCCCGGAAGGTCCGGCAGGGTGATGGAGTTCTCCGAGCGTGACTGGCGGACGATCTCCTCGCCGCTGATGTCGGTATCCTCCGCGAAATCCGCCGCCGTCGAGACCGGGGAAAAACGGTTGCATTCGATGGCGAAGCCCAGAAGGGCGATACGCGGGTTTTCTGTCGGCACGGGCTGGCTTTCCTAAGGATGGCGGGTCGTAACCGCAGCGGACGCCGCGGACAATTTTCTTATGCAAACCCGGCGGCTAACGCAGGTCAACGAACCGATTTGCAGATCAGCGTTCTATTTTGTTGCGCCCCTGTTTTGCGGACAGCATAGTAAATTAGTCATATTGACAGACAAGTAAGCAAAATATCGATTGAACAGGGATTCCGGAGGGGATGGCGATGACACGATCTTCCTTTAAACGCATTCTGCTGGGTGGTGCTTCCGCCCTGCTCCTGGCCGGCGTGGCCGTCCTTCCCGCCAAGGCGGAATCGGTGCTGCGCGCCTCCATGCATGCCGACGTGCGTACGCTCGACCCGCACTGGACGACGCAGACCATTGCCGGCATCCACGGTATGCTGGTCTATGACACGCTGTTCGGCGTGGACGAGGATCTGGTGCCGCACCCCCAGATGGTCGGCGACTACAAGATCAGCGACGACGGGCTGAAGTACAGCTTCACCCTGCGCGACGGGCTGAAATGGCATGACGGTACTCCGGTCACCACGAAGGACGTGATCGCCTCGCTGAAG
This sequence comes from Oceanibaculum indicum P24, assembly GCF_000299935.1. Classification (NCBI taxonomy): domain Bacteria; kingdom Pseudomonadati; phylum Pseudomonadota; class Alphaproteobacteria; order Rhodospirillales; family Oceanibaculaceae; genus Oceanibaculum; species Oceanibaculum indicum. Next base: position 10,938 of record NZ_AMRL01000018.1, read on the forward strand.
CGCTGGGGCGGCAAGGACCAGGCGGCCCGCGCCATGATGAGCTACGTCACCGCGCTGGAAGCGGTGGACGACAAGACCTTCACCATGACGCTGTCCAAGCCCTACGGGCTGGTGCTCGACACGCTGGGCAAGACCGGCACCATGGTGCCGGTGATCATGCGGGAGCAGGACGCCAAGACCGAGGGCAATGCCCAGGTGACGGAAGCCGTCGGCTCCGGCCCCTTCATGATGCTGAAGGACCAGTGGGTGCCGGGCAGCAAGACGGTCTATGCGAAGAACCCGAACTATGTGCCACGCAAGGAAAAGCCCTCCGTCTTCTCCGGCGCGAAAATCCCGAAGGTGGACAAGGTCGAGCTGCTGTGGATCGCCGATGCGCAGACCCGCATGCAGGCGCTGATCGCCGGCGAGATCGATTTCCTGGAACAGCCCTCGGTCGATTTCATCCCGATCCTGGAAGGCGATTCCAACATCAAGGTCATCAATACCGGCAGTGTGGACAGCCACTGGGGCACGATCCGCATCAACCACCTGCATCCGCCGTTCGACAAGCCGGAGGCGCGGCAGGCGATGTACCGAGTGGTCAAGCAGCTGGACTTCCTGCAGACCATCGTCGGCAACGAGAAATATTACCGCGAGTGCTACAGCTTCATCACCTGTGGTACGCCCTATTCGAACGATAGCGGTAAGGAGATGATCGCCGACTACAATCCGAAGAAGGCGCTCGAGCTGATGAAGGCCGCCGGCTACAACAACGAGCCGATCTATGTGCTGGCCGCCACCGACCACCACACCATCACCCCGGCCGCGCAGGTGCTGCTGACCAGCATGCGCGAGGCGGGTCTGAACGTGAACGCGGTGTCCATCGACTGGGGCTCCGTCGTTGCCCGCCGGGCCAAGCGCGAGAAGCCCGAGGATGGCGGCTGGAACATCTTCGTCACCACCTCCTCTGGCGTTGGCTCGCTGAATCCGGCGCTGAATACCTGGATCGGCGCCGGCTGCGACAAGGCCAATGTCGGCTGGCCCTGCGACGAGGAGCTGGAAAAGCTGCGCGCCGAATTCGCCTTCGCCAAGACGGTGGATGAGCGCAAGGCAATGGCGAAGAAGATCCAGGAGCGCGCGGCCTATGTCGTGCCCTACATCAACTTTGGCCAGTGGACCCAGCCGCTCGCCTACCGGTCCGACAAGATCGACGGCATCGTTCCGGTCACCGGCCTGACGGTGTTCTGGAATATCGAAAAGAAGGGCTGATCCCCTTCTCTCCTTCCGGTGGCTGCCTGCAGGGAAAAGCCCGGGGCAGCCACCGGTTCTGTTTTCCCGGTTTTGTGTTTCCGAAGCGTCTGGATGCCCGGATGACCGCCTATCTCCTCCGCCGGCTGTTCGCCACCCTTCCCGTCATGGCCGTCGTGGCGGTTTTCGTGTTCATGCTGCTGCGCCTGGCGCCGGGCGATCCCGCGGCGCTGATCGCCGGCGACGACGCGACCCTGGCCGATATCGAGGCGATCCGTGCCAAGCTGGGGCTCGACCTGCCGATCTGGGAGCAGTTCATCCTCTGGCTTTCCGATATTCTTCAGGGCGATCTCGGTGTGTCGATCTTCTCCAACCTGCCGGTCACCACGCTGATCGCGCAGCGGTTGGAGCCGACGCTGATGCTGATGCTGGCGACGCTGTTCGTCGCCGTCACGCTGGCGATCCCGCTTGGCGTTCTGGCCGCCTGGAAGGCCCGCACCATCATCGACCGGCTGGTCATGGTGATCTCCGTGCTGGGCTTCGCCATTCCCGTCTTCCTGGCCGGATATGTGCTGATCTATGTGTTCTCGATCCAGCTGCGCTGGCTGCCCGTGCAGGGCTACAAGCCGCTGGCGCAGGGGCTGTGGCCCTGCATCCAGAGCCTGATCCTGCCGGCAGTGGCACTGGGCACCACCTATATGGCGCTGATCGCACGCATCACCCGCGCCTCCATGCTGGACGTGCTGGCGCAGGATTATATCCGCACCGCCAACGCCAAGGGGCTGGCGACACAGCGCGTGCTGCTGCTGCATGCGCTGAAGAACGCCTCCGTACCCATCGTGACGGTTATCGGCATCGGTATCGCACTGCTGATCAGCGGCGTCGTCATCACCGAGACCGTGTTCAACATCCCCGGCCTGGGGCGGCTGACCGTCGATGCTGTGCTGAAGCGCGACTATCCCATCGTGCAGGGGCTGATCCTGGTGTTCGCCGGGACCAAGGTGCTGATCAATCTGGCGATCGACATGTCCTACGCCTTCCTCGACCCGCGCATCCGGTATTAGCGGGTTTCCAAGCACGACTGTTTGGATTTCACTCTTCCGTCACCCCCGCACTTGTTGCGGGGGGCCAGGGTTCAGCCAGCTGGATCGCTGCCAAGGCTAGCTGAAGCCTGGATTCCCGGGACAAGCCCGGGAATGACAGGATGATGAGTAACGCACCGCCTCAGGCGATGCCGGGGCGGTCGGAGAGCGTTTCCTCGAAGGCGCCGGTATAGCCGAACAGCCCGACCGAGCCGCCGGTGTGCAGGAACACGACGTTCTCGCCCTTCTTGAAATGGCCCTTGCGGATCAGGTCGATCAGGCCGGCCATGCCCTTGCCGGAATAGACCGGGTCAAGGATGATCCCCTCCATCTCGGCGGTCAGGCGCAGCGCCTCCAGCATGCTCTCGGTCGGGATGCCATAGCCCTGCCCGACATAGTCGGCATTGGCCTTCACAGACTGCCGCGCGACAGCGCCCGGAATGCCCAGATGCGCCGCCGTCTTCTCGACCAGCGCGAAGACATTCTCCTCCTGCTTTTCCTTAGGTGCGCGTACCGAGATGCCCAGTACCGGAATGCCGGAGCGGATCGCCTCCAGCCCGGTCACAAGGCCGGCCTGGGTACCGGCACTGCCGGTCGCATGCACCAGATGGTCGATGCGCAGCCCCATCTCATTCGCCTGCGCCACCAGCTCGATGGCGCAGTTCACATAGCCCAGCGCACCGACCGGGTTGGAGCCGCCGCCGGGGATGATGTAGGGCTTCTTCCCCGCCGCCTTCAGCTCCTCTGCCTTCTTCGCCATTGCCGCGTTCATGTCGGTGCCGCCGGGGCAGTCGGACAGATAGGCGCCGAACAGCCGGTCAAGGAAGACATTGCCGGATTTCAGATATTCGCCCGGTGCCTCGTCAATCCGGTGTTCCAGGATGATGTGGCAGGCCATGCCGAGGCGCGCGGCTGCAGCCGCGGTCTGGCGCGCATGGTTGGACTGGACGGCACCCTGGGTGATGACGGTATCAGCCCCCTGCGCCAGCGCGTCGGCCATCAGATATTCCAGCTTGCGCGTCTTGTTACCGCCCGAGGCAAGGCCGGTACAGTCGTCGCGCTTGATCCACAGATTGGGGCCGCCGAGATGCTGCGACAGCCGCTCCATCGGCTCCAGCGGCGTCGGCAGATGGGCGAAGCGGTGGCGGGGAAAGCGGGCGAGGTTCATGCGGCGTTTCCTGTCGGTTTCTTGTTATCGGTAAAGGCGGGAAGCGGCTGCAGCCGCTTGGCGATTCTGACCGTGAGATCGGCCAGGGCAAGCGAGGAATCGATGAAGGGCAGCGAAAGATCGTCTGGCCCCAGAACCAGCGGCACCTCGGTACAGCCGGCGACGATGGCGTCCGCCCCCTGCTCCGCCAGTCCCTCGGCGAGGCTGCGCATGGCGGCACGGATATCAGCGCCGCGCTCGCCCGCCTTGATGCGGTAGAGCAATTCCATGAAACGGGCCTGCGCCGCATCGTCGAAGCCGACAGGCCGATAGCCGGCGCGTTCCAGCGAAGTCTCGTACAATCGCGCCGCGCGCGTACCCTCGGTCGCCAGCACGCCGACGGTGCGGGCTTCAGGCGCCTGCCGGCGCAGCGCCTCCAGCGTGGCATCGAGGATGGACAGGAACGGCAGATCGGTTGCCGCGCGGATATCGGCCTCCCAGTGGTGCGCGGTGTTGCAGGCCATCACCAGCAGGTCGGCCCCGGCGGCATCGAGACGGCGCGCCATGGCGGCAAGGTCGGGAGCGGGAGACGGGCCGGTGCCGGCCACCGCACGGTTGCGGTTCGGCACCTTGGGATTGCAATCGACCAGCAGATGCAGGTGCTCCTGGTCGGTCGATGCGCCAGTCAGCGCCGTGGTGCGTTCCAGCAGCTTCGCCATGAAGTCCAGCGTCGCCTCGGGCCCCAGCCCGCCCAGCACGCCGACCACCCGGTCGGTTTTATCGCTCATCCCGCTCTCTCCCTTGGCACCGCTCTCAGGCGGCTTTTGCCGTCACTATACACGCCGGCCCGAAGCGTTGGCACCTGCAAGCGCCTATCCTCCGGCCCGACTTTATCGCAGGGCCGCACTGCGCACGCCGGGGCTGCGCATCGGGCCTTCCGATGGCTAGAGTATTGGCTCAACAGGCACAGGCAGACCGGAACCCTTCATGACCGACCCGCACGCCATACCGGTCCGCGCGACGATGACGCTGCTGCCCATGCTGGCGGCCATCACCATCGTCAGCCAGTTCTTCCGTACCTCGCTGGGCGTCATCGCGCCGGAACTGATCCAGGATCTGTCGCTGTCGCCAGCGATGCTCGGCCTGGCCAATGGCAGCTTCTACATCGCGCTGTTCGTGGCGCAGATTCCGGTCGGCATCCTGTTCGACCGCATCGGCACGCGGCGCACCGTTGCCTGGCTGACAGGCATCGCCGTTGCCGGTGCGCTGTTGCACGCCGTGGCGCGCAATGGCGAGGAGCTGGTGGCCGCCCGCCTGCTGCTGGGGCTGGGCTGCGGCGGCAGCTTCATGGGAGCGGTCATGCTGTCCTCGCGCTGGTTTGGCGGCGACCGGCTGAGCATGGTGCTGAGCTGGGTATTCTCGCTGAGCCAGATCGGTACGCTGCTGGCCGCCACGCCGCTTGCCGCCTCCGCAGACCTGTTTGGCTGGCGCTGGACCTTCGCTGGCACGGCCATCGTCACCGGCCTTACCGGTGCCGTGTTCTACCTGCTGGTCCGCGACGATCCACCGGGCCGCCCGGCCCCGCCGCCCAGCAAGGACGGGTTTGGCGATATCCTGCGTGGGCTGATGGCGGTCTGGAAGACGCCGCATCTCAGCCGCATCCTCGCCGTCCATACCTTCGCCTATGCCAGCCAGTCGACCGTTCTGGGCCTGTGGGGCGGCCCCTACCTGCATGACATCCATGGGCTGGATGCGGTGGGACGCGGCAATGTGCTGCTGGCGATGGGGGCGGCGCAGATCGCCGGCATCCTGAGCTTCGGGCCGCTCGACCGGGTCTTCAACACACGCAAATGGCTGGTCGCGGCAGGCGCCGCCGGCACCATCGCCGTGCTGCTGGCGCTGGCCTTGCTGAAATCCCCACCGGCCTGGTTCGCCATCTCCCTGCTGGTACTGCTGTGCTTCGTGACCACCTACTCGCTGGTCATCGTCGCGCATGGCCGCAGCCTGTTCCCGGACCATCTGGCCGGGCGCGGCATCACCACGGTGAACCTGGCGCAGGTGTTCGGCTGCGCCTTCCTGCCGGTGGCGACCGGCGCCATCGTGAATGCCTTCCCCAATACCAGCGCCGGCTACACGGAGGATGCCTACCGCCTCGCCTTTGGATTTATCGCCCTGTGCCTGGCACTGGGCTGCGCCTGGTATCTGGGCGGGCCGGATTCCAAACCGAAGCGGTTAACCAAGCGCTGAGGCCTTGCGCCGTTCCCCCCAGCCCAGCACGAACACCATCAGGCAGGGCAGGAAAGTCAGCGTCACGATGGTCGCGCCCAGGATACCGAACAGCACAATGGCGCCGACTCCCCGGTAGAGTTCGGTCCCCTCACCCGGCAGCAGCACAAGCGGCGCCAGCCCGCAGATCGTGGTGATGGTTGACATGGCAATCGGCCGCAGGCGCGACGCGACAGCCTCGCGGATGGCGTCCCTGATCCCGCGCCCCTCCTTGCGGATCAGTTCCATGGCCTGATGCACGATCAGGATCGGGTTGTTCACCACCGTTCCCATCAGAATCAGGAAGCCAAGCATGGAGATCATGTCGAAGGGCTGGCGGATTTCGGCCAGACCAACGCTCGGCAGCCATCCCCCCACGACATTCATTAGCCACAGCCCGACGATACCGCCGGCAATGCCCAGCGGAATCGTCGCCATGATCAGCAGAGGATACCCCCAATGAGTGAAGATGGCCACCAGCAGCAGATAGACGATCACGATGGCCACGACATAATTGCCGGACAGCGCCTCCTGCGTGGCGGCAAGCTGGTCGCTGGCGCCGGAGATATCGATGCGGATGTCAGCCGGTACCGCGCCGCTGTCGCGCAGATGCTGCACCAGTTCCTGGCGGACCAGCGCCACGCCGGATTCCAGCGGCACATCGTCGGGCGGGATCACGTTCAGGGTGAGGGTGCGGCGTCCGTTCAGCCGGCGGATGATGTTGGTATCGACGGTCTCCACGATCCGCGCCACGGAAGACAGCGGCACGACAGCGCCTTGCGGTGTCCGGATCGGCAAAGTCCCGATCCCGTCCAGCGGCACGCGCTGCCCTTCCCCGCTGTAGAAATAGATGTCGATCTTATCGTCATCCTGGAAGAACTCGCCGACATAGGCGCCATCGGTCAGCGCTGAGACCATGAAGCCGATATCCTGCCCGTTCAGCCCCAGCTCGGCCGCACGCCGCCAGTCCGGGCGGACCTCGATCAGCGGCTGGGAGAGCGACAGGGTGGATGGCTGTGCCTGAATGCGCGGATTGTCGAATATTTCCCCGGCACGGCGGTAGGCGGCCAGCGCCACCTCATACACCGCCTGCAGCGACGGTCCGGAGATATCCAGATTGATGCTGCGCGTGCCGCCATCATTGCTGGTGATGATCGAGCCTTGCGTGGCGAAGGCGCGCATGCCCGGATATTCTCGATACTTTCTGGCAATGGCTTCGCTCAGCGCATCGATCTGCGCCGGATCGACGCTCTCGGCGATGATGCGGATCTGCTGCGCCTCGATCCGCATGTTGATGTAGCGCATCGCCGGTACCGGCACCTCGCCCGCCGCGAATCGCGCCGGGTCATCATCCACGAAGGGCAGGAAATAGGCCTCCAGCTCCCGGCCAATCTCCGACATGGCTGACAGGTTATAGCCCGGCGGCGCATTCATCACCGCGAAGGTCTTGGGCTCCTCGCCTTCGGGAAGATATTCTGCCGCCGGCGTCAGCCCGACGATCACGAAAGCGCAGAGCGCCACTGTGCCGGCAAGGCAGCCCAGCCTTCGGGCGGGCGTGGCGATCAGCGCCTGAACGCCGTCGGCGATACGTTCGTCCAGCTTCTTCCGGGCCGGACCGTCCTTTCCCGCTTTGCCGCCCGGCGCGGCGCCGATGAAATCGATGCGGGCGGCGGCGGTCGGCACCAGCGTGACCGCAACCAGCATGGAAGCCAGAATCGAGGCGGAGATGGCGATGGCGATGTCGGAATAGATCTGCCCGGCTTCCTCCTCGATGAACAGGATCGGGACAAAGACCAGGATCGTGGTCAGGGTGGAGGCAACCACCGCCGGCCAGACCTTGCGGACGCCTTCGATGGCCGCCCGCATGCGGTCCAGCCCCTTGCGGCGGTGGAGATCGATGCTTTCCAGCACAACGATGCTGTTGTCCAGGGTCATCCCAATGGCGAAGGCGACACCGGCGAGCGAGATCACATTGACCGTGCGCCCGGCCAGCAGCAGGCCTAGGAAAGCAGCGACCGTACAGAGCGGGATGCCCATGACGCCGACCAGCGTCGCCTTGCCGGACCGCAGGAACAGGAACATCACGGCAGTCGCCAGCACGGCGCCGATGCCCAGATTGATCCAGACATTGCGCACCGATGCCTCGACATAGCGCACATCGTCGGACAACAACGTCATCTGCATGCCGGCGGGACGCAGCACCTCCGCATTCACCTCGTCGATGGTTTCCAGCATTGCGCGCTTGATGTCGATGACATTGGAGCCGCTCTCGCGCCGCACCGACAGGCTGACCACCGGTTGCCCGTTCACGAAGGATTCGGTGCGCTGCTTGGCATGGCCCAGCCTGATCTCGCCGAGATCCTTCAGCCGGACCAGCGCATCGCCGCGCCGCACGACAATGAGGTCGCCGAGCGCTTCCAGATCGTCGAACCGCCCTATGGTGCGCAGCAGAAAGCGCCGTTTCCCGCTTTCCAGCTCGCCGCCGGATGTGTCCCTGTTGCGCTGCGCCAGTGCCTCCCGGACATCCAGGACGGTCAGGTCACGTTCGGCAAGGCGGGCCGGGTCGAGCAATATCTGCACCTGGCGTTCAGCACCGCCATAGACATTGACGCGCGACACCCCAGTCACCGCCTCCATGCGCGGGCGCACGGTATCGTCGAGGAAATCCTCCATCATGATCATGTTCAGGCCGCGCGGATTGCCCGGCAGCGGCGTGACATTGAAAAACATGAAGGAATTGGCGGAGAAGGAAGTGGCGTAGATGCGCGGCTGATCGACATTCTCCGGATAGGACGGCACCTGGCTTAGCGCGTTGTTCACCTGGATCAGCTTCTCGGTGATATCCACGTCGAAGGCGAATTCCAGCTCGATCTCCGCCTCGCCGGTGCTGGCCGTCGCGACCAGCCGTTCCAGGCTGGGAATGCTGCGCAGATACTGTTCCTGCTCGATCAGGATTTCCTTCTCGATATCCTGCGGCGTCGCCCCCGGCCAGTCCGTCCGGACCGAGATGGTGCGCACATCGAGATCGGGAATCATCTGTACCGGTATGCGCGTCGCGGCAACGACGCCCAGCACGCCGAGCACCAGGACCGTGACGGTCATCAGCGTGCCACGGCGAATGATGGCTTCGAACACGATGCCTCCCCCGGTCAGCTGTCGGAACGGATGGTGACGGCCTGCCCCTCGCGCAGGGACTCATTGCCGCGGGTGACAATCTCCATCCCGGCCTCCAGCCCGGAGAGCACCTGAATACTGCCATTCACCGTGATGCCCGGCCTGATCAGCCGTTCGGAAACGCGGATCTCGCCATTCGTACGCTCGACGATCCAGACCGCCACCCGCCCGTCGGGAAAGCGGACCAGGGCATCGCGCGGGACGATGATGTCCCGGGTGCCGGTGTCGAGCCGGAGAATAGCCTGCGCGGACATGCCCGGAACCACGCGGTGGCTGGCCGCATCGAAGGCAACACGCATGATGGCGGCACGGCTTTCCGGATCGCTGACCGGGATGAGCGCCTGGACGCTTCCCACGATGTTCTGATCCGGCAGGGCATCGAAGCGAACCGTCGCCTGCATGTCCGGAGCGATGCGCGGGAAAACCTCCTGCGGCACCCGTACATCCAGGAACAATTGCCCGGCATCGACCATTTCCAGCACGGCCGTGCCGGGGCTCAGCCATTCGCCGACATTCGCCATACGGCGCGACACGATTCCGGCATAGGGCGCGACCAGCCTGTGCCGGGCAAGGCGTGCCAGCTGGAAGGCTTCTTCCGCCTGCAGGCGCTCCATCTCGGCCTTCGCGATCCGCACGGCAGCGGCGCGGGCCTCGACCTCGTTCTCCGGGATGCCCCGGCGCTGGACCAGCGCCTCGCCGACACGCAGCTGACGGCGCGCCTCGTCATAGGCCGCCCTTGCCGCCCGCGTCGCCGCGGCAAGACGATCCAGTGTCAGATGTTCCAGTTCGGTATCCATCTCCAGCAGCACGGCGCCGGCTTCGACGCGGTCGCCGATATCGGCATGCACCGCGGTCACAAGCCCGGCCACCGCGACCGACAGGGCCGAATGCCTGGGCGCCGTCACCGTGCCGGTCAGCGGCACCGTCTCGACAATCGGCTCCACCGTCACTCTTGCCGTCGTAACGATGGCGTCCTGGGCAAGAGCCTGCGGCATTGCCAGCCACAGGAAAGCTGTTGCCACTATCGGGGCGGCTAGTCTGTGCGTCACATATCCGGGCAAAGCAAATACCTCTCGGCGATCGGGTCACATCGTCGGGTATGTGTGAGAGTAAGTCGCATCTGGCAGAAGTCACCTTCTCATCCGCAATGCCATCAAAGAAGAGGACAAGAAAGCGCCCGGATGCGGCACGGCGCCAGCTCGCTGCTCGGTGAATCACTCCTCGGTGAACCCACGGGCCTTCAGCATCTCGTCCACCCAGCGCCGGTCCCAGGTGCCGGATTCGATCTGCCGCAGGATTTCCGCCTCCTTCGCCTGCTGTGCCTCGGCCAATCCGATGATCGACCCGGCCTCGGCTCGCGGCACCGCCAGCACGCCATCGGCATCGCCAATGACGATATCGCCGGAGTGAACCACCATGCCGCCGATGCTGAGCGGAACGCCGATCTCCCCCGGCCCGTCCTTGTACGGGCCGCGATGGGTGACGCCGGTGGCGAAGATCGGGAAATTGCCACCGCGGAAGGCGTCCAGATCGCGGATCGCCCCGTTAATGACGAAACCGGCGACACCGCGGACCTGCGCGTGGCGGGCAATCAGTTCGCCGACCACAGCACTGGTGGTATCGCCGCCGGCATCGACGACAATCACATCGCCCCGTTCCGCGACATCGATAGCCTTGTGGATCACCAGATTATCCCCCGGCCTTGTCAGCACCGTCAGCGCCGCCCCGGCCAGCCCGCCGCTTCCCCCTTCACAGGCGTGCATTGGCCGTAGATCGGCACCGCCGGCGAACATGCGGTTCATATTGTCGCTGACGATGGCGACGGGCACCGCCGCGAAACGATCCACCAGCGCGCGATCCGCGCGGACATGGCCGCGCACCCATCTGAAACCAACCGGCATGGATATCCCTCCCTCTCTAGGCCTGGCAAAGGCTACACGCGCGAACCGCGCCAAGAAACCGGCTTGTCGAGCCACGGCTTTCCTCGAACAATGCTGAAAAATTCCTGGAGGAACCCCATGCAGCTTACCCTTCTCGGCACCGGATGCCCGGTTGTCAGTCTGGAACGCTACGGACCGGCGCAGCTGATCCGGACACCGGACGCGGCCGTGCTGGTCGATTGCGGTTCCGGCGTCACCCAGCGGCTGGTGGCGGCGGGCTGCCCCGGCAAGCTGCTGGATGCGGTGCTGCTGACGCATCTCCATTCCGACCATCTGGTCGATCTCTACCAGCTCATCATCTCATCCTGGCATCAGGGGCGAGAGCGCCCACAGCGCATCTTCGGGCCGAAGGGGACGCGGCGCTATGTCGAGGGGTTGATGGCACTGTGGGAGCCGGAGCGCCGGCAGCGCATCGCCCATGAGGCAAGGCCATCCACCATCGGACTTGAGGTCGAGGTCACGGAAATATCGGATGGCTGGGCGGAACGCTTCGGCAGCTTGCGGGCTACCGGCTTCGCGGTCAATCACCGGCCGGTCGAACATGCCTTCGGCTTCGCGTTCGAGAGCGGCGGCAGGAAGCTGGTGCTGTCCGGTGATACCCGCCCCTGCCCGGCGCTGGAAGCACAGGCGAAGGGCGCCGACCTGCTGGTGAACGAGGTGTTCATCCATCGCGAGATGCCGGTGATCGCGGGTGTGCGCTCCGCCGAGACGGTGGCGAATGTCGGCGCCTACCACACACTGTCCACCGAGGTTGGCAAGATGGCGCAGCGCGCTGGCGCGAAACGTCTGGCGCTGACGCATTTCGTCCCGCCCGCCTGTGACCGCGAGGCGCTGCTGGCCGAGGTCCGTGCCGACTATGGCGGACCAGTCATCATCGGCGAGGATCTGATGCGCTTCGACCTGACAGCGGAAACCCTGACCTATGGCCAGGCGACCCTGTCGCTGCCCTCCTGAAGACTGGCATTTTAAGCACTTACTTCATTAAGTCTTTCTTAGCACCCCACTGCCATACTCTGCCGCTCAGGGACGCGTTGATCCAAATCAACGCGTCCGGCGTATCAGGCAGCAAGTATGTATGCACAGATGAAAAACTTTCTTCCTGCTCTGGGTCTCGCTTTGCTCGGCACGGTCGCCATCGCCTGGATGGCACTGGCGCCGACGGAAGGCGCGTCCGTTGCCGTGGTTTTTCCCCCGGGGACGGAACGGGAAGACATGCTGTTGCGCGTATCGCAGGCCGGCTGGCTGCCGGTTTCCTATCTGAATGGAAACACCATGCTGGCCGCCCCTTCCGATACACCCCGTTCGCTTCTCGCCAACGGTGCCTTGCTGGTTCTTAACGCCGACGGTGCACGCGGCTGTAGCCTTTAGGAAACAAAGATCATGAACGATTTGATCGCGCTTCGCCACAACATGGCGAAGTTCTCCCTGATCCTGCTCTGGGCCCACCTGCCCCTGATGCTGGCCGTCGGCTATGGCGTCGGGCTGGCAAACACCGTGACCGCCAGCATCATCATTGCGGGCGCCGCCCTCATCGCCACCCTGGCTTCGATCCGCGATCTCGCCCATGCCAGCGCGCGTTACACCATTGGCGTGGCGCTTGTCATCATCGTCTCGGCCTTTGTCTATGCCTTCGCTGGCCATCCCTGGCAGATCGACCTGCACATGTATTATTTTGCGGGCCTCGCCATTGTCGCCGGCTTCTGCTGCTGGCCGACCATCCTGCTGACGGCGGGCGTGGTCGCCGTGCACCATCTGGTGCTGAACTTCGCCCTGCCCGCCGCGGTCTTCCCCGATGGCGGCAGCCTTGCCCGCGTCATCCTGCACGCCGTCATCGTCGTGCTGGAAACCGGCGTGCTGATCTGGCTGACCAGCAATCTGGTGAAAGCGCTGTTCACCTCGGAAAGTGCCGTCAATGCCGCCAAGGAGGCGCAGGCCGAAACCGAACGCCTGTCCCTGGCGCGGGAACGCGACCAGGCGGCAACGGCGGAACAGCGCCGGGCCGAAATGATGAAGATCGCCAGCGAGTTCGAGCAGGGCGTCGGCCGGATTGCGGCCAATCTGAAGCAGGCATCGGAAAAGGCCCGGACCGAGTCCGACCGTCTGGCGGAAACCGCCGCCTCGACGCAGAGCGAGACTGATGAGGCCGCCGGCTCGGCCGAAGAAGCCGCGAATGGCGTGCAGAGCGTGGCCACGGCCTCCGAGGAGCTGAGCGCCTCGATCAGCGAGATCAGCCGGCAGGTAAACCAGGCAACCCAGCTGACCGACTCCGCCGGCCAGGATGCCCGGACCGCGAGCAAGACCGTTGAGGATCTGGCGCAGAGTGCCGAACAGATCGGCGCGGTACTGGTGCTGATCCAGGAAATCGCGGAGCAGACCAACCTGCTGGCGCTGAATGCGACCATCGAGGCCGCACGCGCCGGCGAGGCCGGCAAGGGCTTCGCCGTGGTTGCCTCGGAAGTGAAATCGCTGGCCAACCAGACCGGCGAGGCCACCGACAATATCCGCAAGCAGATCGGCGAGATCCAGGAAGCGACTCGCCTGGCCGTGCAGGCTATCGGTCAGGTCACCGGTGCTGTCTCCAACATCGACGGTGTGACCTCCACCATCGCCTCCGCCGTGCATGAGCAGAGCGCGGCCACCAGCGAGATTTCCGGTGCGGCACAGAAGGTGGCGCAGAGCGTCTCCAACACGGCGGCCAATATTCAGCACCTGCAATCCTCGGCCAGCCGCACCAATGCGGTTTCGATGAGCATGCAGGATGTCGCAACGGGCCTGCGTGACGAGGTCGGCAAGCTGGAGCAGGGGATCGCCAGTTTCCTCGACAATCTGCGCCGCGCCTGATTGACGTCCCTGTTCCCGGTCCGGGCAGGATTCACCCCTCCGGGCGCATGAGGGGTTGAATCCGCCCGGATCACTTTTTAGATGTTATAAAATTTTGAATAACACGCGGATAATCATGTCAACGGGATGCCAGGGCTGCAAAACGCAGCCTGAAGATTCGTTCGATTTCACCATGGCCTTCCAGCCGATCCTGGATGCCAGCCATGAGGAGATCTATGCGCATGAGGCGTTGGTGCGCGGCATGAATGGCGAGTCGGCAGGAAAGATTCTGGGCCAGGTCACCGAGAAAAACCGCTACTGGTTCGACCAGCAATGCCGGGTGAAGGCCATCGAGCTGGCAGCCCAGCTTGGTCTGGGGCCGAAACAGCGCCTGTCGATCAACTTCCTGCCCAACGCCGTGTACCAGCCGACGGCCTGCATCCGCATGACGGTGGAAACCGCCCGGAAAGTCGGCCTGCCGCTCGATCGGATTATCTTTGAGGTTACGGAAGGCGAGCAGGTTGTCGAACACGACAAGCTTGTCGCCATCATCCGTGCCTACAAGGAATTCGGCCTGCTGACCGCAATTGACGATTTCGGCGCCGGCTATTCCGGCCTGAATCTGCTGGCCGACTTCCAGCCCGACATCATCAAGCTCGACATGGCGCTGACCCGAAACATCGACAGCGACCGGGTGCGCCGCTCCATCGTGGCCGGCATCCTGACGGTCTGCCGCGAGCTGGACATCATGGTCATCGCCGAGGGCATCGAGACGCCGGAGGAATATGCGACGCTGCGGGAGATGGGTGTGCGTCATTTCCAGGGCTATCTGTTCGCCCGGCCTGTGTTCCGGGACTTCGCGCGGGAGATCGTCTTTCCCGGAGTTTGATCCTGCCGGTTTGACATAGATCATGGTGCCGCATCCGGCGGGCGCTAGGCTGGTTCCGTCGCCAGTAATGGCCAAACGAAATGCCTGGAGTCATGAATGTCTCACGTTCCGCACGAACTCGCCGAGGAATTCCCGGAATACAAGGAGAAGATGCATACGCTGAAGCAGGAAAGCGCGCATTTTGCACGTCTCAGCGATGAGTATCATGAGGTGAACCGTGCCATCCATCGCATGCAGGAACGCATCGAGCCGGTCTCCGAGGATGTCGAGGAAGAAATGCGCAAGAAGCGCCTCGCCCTGAAGGACGAGATTGCGGCCATCCTGAAAAGCGCCTGAGCCTTTCAGGCATGGACAGACCAAAGGGGGCAAAGCCCCCTTTTCTTTTGCCCGATCCTGACCGATGGTTTCCCGCCTTTTACGGGAGACCCCTGACGATGACCCATCCGCGCCGCGCCCGCGATCTCGGCATAGCCCCCGGCACGCTGCCGACTGGTCCGCTGAACGCCATCACCGACGTCGCCGGTGTGCGCGTCGGCCATGTGACGGTGCGCGAGGGCGAGCGCATCCGCACCGGCGTGACGGCGATCCTGCCGCATGGCGGCAATCCGTTTCAGGACAAGGTGCCGGCGGGCCTCGCCGTGTTCAATGGCTACGGCAAGCTGGCTGGCGCCACACAGCTGGTCGAGCTCGGCGAGATCGAGACGCCGATCCTGCTGACCAACACGCTGGCGGTCGGCCGCGCCATCGAAGCGGTGAACCGCTGGACCCTGGCACAGAAGGGCAATGAGCGTGTTGCCTCGCTGAATGCCATGGTGGGGGAGACCAATGACAGCCGTCTGAACGATATCCGCCAGCCCTTCCCTACCGTGGAACAGATGATAAACGCCATTGAGAGCGCCTCGGACGGCCCGGTCGCCGAGGGTGCCGTGGGTGCCGGTGCGGGCACTGTCGCGTTCGGTCACAAGGGCGGCATCGGCACCAGCTCGCGCGTGCTGTCCGGCAAGGATGGCGGCTACACGGTCGGTGTTCTGGTGCAGTCGAACTATGGCGGCGATCTGCGACTCGATGGGCAGAGTGTCAAGAATTTCAAAACCCTGCAGGCCGATGTTGACGGCTCGATCATGATGATCCTGGCAACCGATGCACCGCTGTCCGACCGCAATCTGCGACGTCTGGCGATGCGCTGCCATGGCGGGTTGGCCCGCACCGGGGCGGCGCTCAGCAACGGGTCCGGTGACTATGCCATCGCCTTCTCCACGGCAGAGGCGGTGCGCCGCACCCCAGACCGCCGCGCCGCCGCCAGCCCGATCCTCGACCTGCCGAACGACAAGATTTCTCCCCTCTTCCTCGCCGCCATCAAGGCGACGGAGGAAGCCATCCTGAATTCGCTGCTTATGGCGGAGACCGTGGAGGGCTGGGACACCGCCAGGGCGAAGCCGAACCGGGTCAAGGCCTTGCGGCTGGGCAATTGAGAACCAGCTTCCTGTTCCATGCAATGCGGCGCGGCGTCATTAGCGGGTGACGAAAGACCTGCCTGTCGGTCTATCATGCCGCCAAATCGAAGAACCCCATCGGGAGAAGACGGACCATGAACCTGCCTCTCGGCACCCGACAGGACGATGTGGCTATCGGCCATTCCGTGAAGCGCAAGGAAGACCCGAAGCTGCTGCGCGGCGAAGGTCGCTACAGCGACGATATCCGCCTGCCCGGCCAGGCCTATGCCGTAATGGTGCGCAGCCAGCACGCGCACGGCACCATCCTGTCCATCGATACCGAAGAAGCCCGCAGCATGCCGGGCGTGCTGGGCATCTATACCGGCAAAGATCTGGAAGCCGCCGGCTTCGGTGGGCTGAAATGCCTGGTCAGCATCCCCTCGCGCGATGGCGGCGGCATCAAGCAGACGCCGCGCCCGGCCCTGGCCATGGACAAGGTGCGCTATCTGGGCGACCCGGTGGCCTTCGTGGTGGCGGAGACGCCAGCCCAGGCGCGCGACGCAGCGGAATCCGTCTATGTCGATATCGACTCGCTTCCGGCGGTGACTGACGCCAAAGCGGCGCTGGAGGTCGGTGCACCCGTTCTCTATGACGAAGTGCCGGGTAATCTGGCGCTGGACTTCCAGTATGGCGACAGCGCCAAGGTGGAGGCTGCCTTCGCCTCGGCAGCGCATGTCGTGCGCATGGACATGGCGAACACGCGCGTCGTGGTGAATGCGATGGAGCCGCGCTCGGCCCTCGCCGAATACGATGCCGATGCCGGCAAATGGACGCTGCATGCCGGCAGCCAGGGCGCCTTCCCTCTGCGCAACCAGATCGCCCGCGACATCCTGAAGGTCGAACCGGAGAAGCTGCGTATCCTGACTGGCAATGTCGGCGGCTCCTTCGGCATGAAGGCGGCGGCCTATCCGGAATATCCCTGCGTGCTGTACGCTGCGCGCGAACTGGGCCGGCCGGTGAAATGGACCGCTGACCGCTCCGAGAGCTTCCTGTCGGACCAGCATGGCCGCGACCATCAGGTGACGGCGGCGCTGGCGCTTGACAAGGAGGGCCGGTTCCTGGCGCTGAAGATCGACGTGGCAGCCAATCTCGGCGCCTATATCTCCTCGGTCGGGCCGCTGCCGGGCAGCATGAACATCGTGAAGAATTCGGTCAGCCTGTACAAATTCCCGCTGATCGAGGTGAACAGCCGCTGCGTGCTGACCAACACCACGCCGATCGGCGCCTATCGCGGGGCCGGCCGCCCGGAATCCAACTATTTCGTCGAACGGCTGATCGACACCGCCGCCGCCGAGATGGGGCTGGACAAGCTGGCACTGCGCCGGCTGAACCATATCCAGCCCGACGAGATGCCCTATCAGGCGGCTTCCGGGAACAGCTATGACAGCGGCGAGTTCACCGCCCTGATGGACAAGGCGCTGGAAGTCTCCGACTGGCAGGGCTTCGCCGCCCGCAAGGCCGAGTCGGAAAAGCGCGGCAAGCTGCGCGGCATCGGCATCGGCGACTATCTGGAAGTCACCGCCCCGCCGGCCAAGGAGATGGGCGGCATCCGCTTCGAGGCCGATGGCGGCGTCACCATCATCACCGGCACCATGGATTACGGCCAGGGCCACGCCACGCCCTTCGCGCAGGTGCTGGCGCAGAAGCTGGGCATCCCGTTCGAGAAGATCGGCCTGCTGCAGGGCGACAGCGACCAGCTGATCGCCGGCGGCGGCACCGGCGGCTCGAAGTCGCTGATGGCCAGCGGGGCCGCCATTCTGGAAGCCGCCGACAAGGTCATCGAGAAGGGCCGGGAGATCGCCGCGGCGGCGTTGGAGGCCGCCCCCGCGGATATCGAATTCGCCGATGGCCGCTTCACCATCGCCGGCACCGACCGCTCCGTCTCGATCATGGAGCTGTCCGGCAGGCTGCAGCGCAAGGAAATCCCGCTGGGTGGCGCGCCGGACAGTCTGGATGTCAGCCACATCTATGATGCGGCGCCCTCCGCCTTCCCCAATGGCTGCCATGTCGCGGAAGTCGAGATCGACCCGGAAACCGGCGTGGTCGAGGTAGTGAAATACACCGCCATCAACGATTTCGGCACGGTGGTGAACCCCATGCTGGTCGAAGGCCAGGTGCATGGCGGCGTGGCGCAGGGGCTCGGCCAAATCCTGATGGAAACCACGATCTATGATGAGGGCGGTCAGTTGCTGAACGGCTCCTTCATGGATTACGCCATGCCGCGCGCCGACAACATGCCGGACATCGTGCAGGCCTATCATTCGGTGCCGGCGACGACGAACCCGCTGGGTGCGAAGGGCTGCGGCGAGGCCGGCTGTGCCGGCTCCATGCCGTCAATCATGAACGCCATCGTCGATGCGCTGTCGCCCTACGGGATCAGGCACATTGACATGCCGGCAACGCCGTTCCGGGTCTGGCAGGCGATTCAGGCGGCTAAGGCCGCCTAACCGCCAAACAGACGGCGCAGTCGGTCACGCAACACCTGCCAGATCAGGCTGGCGAGGTTCAGCTCCGCCTTTGCGGGTGCCTGGGCCTCGCCGCCGGTCAGCATGGCGGTAAGGTTAGCGGCGAAAGTCTCGGTCATGCGCCGCGCGAAGTCGGTGACAAGCGCGGAGCGGCCGAACTGCGCCAGCGGGCCGGTCAGCTTGTAGCGCACCGTGACATCGATGCGCGTGCCCTCGCCCTCCGCCAGCACCGTGTAGGCGATCTCACCCGCGGCCGAGGAACCGCCTTTGGCGTCGCGCCCCCTGCCCTTCACCGTACCGGTGCGGGATGAGTCGTCGCGGGCGACCTCGCCCTCGCCGGCGAAGCTGGCCTTGATCGGCCCGAAGCTGACAGTCAGCGAACCGGTCACGCGGCCGCCTTCCACCGTATCGACTGATGCGCCGGGCAGGCAGGCGGCCATGCGGCGGATGTCACCCAGCGCCGCCCAGACCTGATCGGCAGGCGCCGGCACCGTCACCTGCTGCGTCAGAACGGAGAACCCGTCGCCAGAGGTGCTGAAATCCATCGGTGCGGCTGCCGGCGCAACTGGCGCTGACTCGACAGCAACAGAAGCGGCAGCCGTTTCCGCGCGCGCCTCGAAGGACCAGTTCTGCGGCTGCGGCTGGCGGCCCTTCGCCACCTGCCGTATCGCCCCGACGATGCCGACATAGCCGGTACAGCGGCAGATATTCCCCGACAGTTCCCGCCGGATCGTCTCCTCATCCACATCGCCCAGCCGGGTGACGATGTCGCGTGCCGTCACCAGCATGCCCGGCGTGCAGTAGCCGCACTGCAGCGCATGATGCGCGGCGAAGGCCTCGCGCAGTTCCGCCATCACCGCGTCACCGTCGAAGCCCTCGACCGTGCGGATGTCGTCGCCATTGCAGGATACCGCGAAGGTCAGGCAGGAGCGCTGCGGCATGCCATCGACCAGCACGGTGCAGGCGCCGCACACACCCTGCTCGCAGCCCAGATGCGTGCCGGTCAGGCCGAGTTCGCCGCGCAGGAAATCCGCCAGATGGGTGCGCGGTTCCGCCTGTCCGCTGACCTTGCGGCCATTGACGGTCAGCTCGATGGGGTGCGCGGTCATTGCTGAGCCTCCGCAAGGGCTTCAAGGGCGCGGCGGACAGCGATCCTGTGC
This sequence comes from Oceanibaculum indicum P24, assembly GCF_000299935.1. Classification (NCBI taxonomy): domain Bacteria; kingdom Pseudomonadati; phylum Pseudomonadota; class Alphaproteobacteria; order Rhodospirillales; family Oceanibaculaceae; genus Oceanibaculum; species Oceanibaculum indicum. The sequence goes on from NZ_AMRL01000018.1 coordinate 30,600, forward strand.
AGCTGCCGCGCCGAAGGTGGCCGATCCGACAGGCGCTCATCGATCTCGGCGGCGGCGGCTTCGGCGTCGCACGCCTCCAGCAGCAGCGGCGTGACCTCGACCGCGCCGCACACCAGCCGGAACACGCCGCGTTCCGGGTCGCTGACCACGGCACCGGTGGCCTTGGCGAATTCACCCGTCTTGCGGCAGATCTTGTAATAGCCCCAGCGCGCCGAGGCGGACAGGCGCGGCACCGACACGCCGGTGATCAGCTCGCCCGGCTGCAATATTGTCGTGAAACCGCCAAGCATGAAGCGTTCGACCGGCCAGGCGGTCTCGCCCTTCTTCCCCCGCACGATCACCCGCGCATCCAGCGCCATCAGCGTGGACACCCAGTCCGCCGCCGGGTCGGCATGGGCGAGGCTGCCGCCGATGGTACCGCGGTTGCGCACCGCGCGGTAGGCGATACCGCCCGCGACATGGCGCAGCATCCCGTTCGTGCCGTCCGGCACCGCGCCATCCTCGAAGGCCGCATGCGGCAGAGCAGCACCGTAACGGATGGCGTCGGGAGTCTCGGACACCGCGAGCAAATCCGGCTGGCGGCGGATATCGACCAGCGACGCCGGCCGCGCGAGGCGCAGATTCAGCATCGGCGTCAGCGACTGACCGCCGGCGATGGGCTTGGCCTCGTCCGACAGGGCGCTGAGAGCGGCGGACAGATCGGCGGGCTTGGTATAGTCGAAGGCGGCAGGTTTCATTCGGCGGCCTGCTTGGTTTGCGCGGCGAAGATGGCGTCGAGGATGCGCTCCGGCGTGGCCGGTATCTGGCCGATCTCCGCCCCATATTCCTTCAGCGCATCGTTGATCGCGTTCACGATGGCCCCGGCAGGCGCAATGGCCCCGCCCTCGCCCACGCCCTTGATGCCATGCGCCGAATAGGGCGACAGCGTCTCCATATGGCCGATGCGGAAGCCGGGCAGCTCGGTCGGGCCGGGCAGCAGGTAATCGATCAGCGTCGAAGCCAAAGGCTGGCCGGCGGAATCATAGGGGCTTTCCTCGAACAAAGCCGTGCCGATGCCCTGCGCCGCCCCGCCATAGGCCTGGCCCTCGACGATCATCGGGTTCACCATCTGCCCGCAATCCTCAACGATCACATAATCCAGGATGTCGACCATGCCGGTCTCGGCATCGAGCGCGACCAGCGCCGCATGCGTGGCATAGGAGAACACGCCGCTGTCGACATCCGGCTTATAGCCCTGCGTGACTTCCAGCCCGTTGGTGTCGATATCGTCCGGTAGCGTCTCGGGCCTCAGATACCAGGCCTTGCCGACATCGGCGAAGGACAGGCTGGCCTCCCCGGCATGGATGCGGCCATCGCGGAACGCCACATCCTCCGGCTTGCATTGCAGCAGATGCGCGGCCAGCCGCTTCACCCGGCCGGCCAGCTCGGTCGCCGATTTCGACACCGCACCGCCGGCCATGACAATGCCGCGCGAGGCATAGGCGCCGGTCGAATAGGGCGTGCTGGCGGTATCGCCCAGCTTCACCGCGATATCCTTCAGGGGGATGCCGAGCGCCTGGTTGGCGACCTGCGCCAGCGTGGTTTCCAGCCCCTGCCCGATGGTGTGGATGCCGGCACGGACCTCCAGCGTGCCGTCGGCCAGCAGCTTCACCGTCGCCTGCTCGAACCCCGGCACCAGCGGCAACCCCCAGGCGGCGAACACCTTGGTGCCATGCGCCGACTGCTCGGTATAGGTGGCGAAGCCGACGCCGATACGCCGGCCGTCCGGCTCCCGCCCCTTCTGGCGTTCGCGGATGGCGTCCAGCGCGATCATCTCCCGCGCCTTGGCCAGGCTGCCGGGATAATCGCCGGAATCGTAATGCTTGTTGGTGACGTTGGTGTAGGGCATCTGCGCCGCCTGCACCAGATTCTCGGCCCGCACATCCACCGGCTCCCGCCCGACGGCGCGGGCAATCGCGTCGATGGTCAGCTCGATGGCGAAGCACACGCCGGGCCGTGCCACGCCGCGATAGGGCGCAAAGGGCGGCTTGTTGGTCGCCACCGAATAGGTCCGTGCCCGATAGGCCCGGAAATCGTAGGGCCCCGGCAGATTGCCCCCGGCCTGCGCCGCCTCCAGACAGGCCGAGAAGGGCCAGACCGAATAGGCGCCGATATCGACATTGATCTCCGCATCCAGCCCCAGCAGCCGGCCGCGCTCGTCAGCATAGGCGGTGACCTTGTAGTGATGCTGGCGGGCATTGGCCCCGGCCACCAGATGCTCGCGCCGGTCCTCGACCCAGCGATAGGCGCCCTTGCGGGTCATGGCGAGCCAGGCGACGGCTACCTCCTCCGGCTGCAGCAGGCATTTATAGCCGAAGCCGCCGCCGACATCGGGCGGGCTCACACGCACACGCGACTGGTCGAGCCCCAGACACTCCGACAGGCCGGTGCGGATCAGGTGCGGCACCTGGGTCGAGGTGATGACGACCAGCTGGTCGGCCTGAAAATCCCAGTAGGCGACCAGGCCCTTGCCCTCCATCGGGTGCATGCATTGCCGGGCGGTTTTGTATTCCCGCACCACCTTCACCGGGGCGGTCTTCGCCACCTCCTCGATACCGCTGTCGAAATCGGTGACGAGGCAGAGATTGTCGCCCCACTCCTCATGCACCAGCGGGGCATCCTTCGCCTTGCCCAGTTCGCTTTCGGTCACCGCCGGCAGTTCGTCGAAATCGACGGAGACCAGCTCCGCCAGATCCTCCGCCTCGGCCCGGCTGGGGGCAACGCACAGGGCAATGCCCTCGCCGACATAGCGCACCTTCTCATGCGCCAGCGGATAATAGGAGGACAGCTTGTAGCCCGGCAGGCTGGACCGGGTGACGATGGGCTGGACGCCTGCCATGTCGGACCAGAAGAACACCTGATCCTCTCGCCCCTGCGGCTTGGCGAGGCTACGGAGTCGGGCATGCGCGACGGGGCTGCGCAGGAAGGCGACCTCCAGCATCCCCGGCAGCTGGATATCGCCGACAAACCGCCCACGCCCCATCAGGTGGCGGGCATCCTCCTTGCGGCGGACACGGGCGCCGATCCCCTCTCCCTCAACCGTTGAAGCCGCCATCCGTCACCTGCCTGTCTCTTCTGATTATGCGGTATGCTGACTTTTATCCAGGGGCCTGTCAATCGAGCGGCGAAGCGCCGCAGGCGGCTTTTTGAATAGCCAAACCAAGGATTAGACCGCATTATCGGACCCAAGAATCAGTCTCAAGGCAAGTAATGCGGCATCGGAAATTCCAATGGAATGCCGCCTATCGGGAGAAACCGCATGGCGGTCGAAAAGAAACTGGCATCAGAGGCGCCGCAGGCCGAGGGCAATGAGGACAGCCTCATCATGTCGCGCATGCCGCTCTGGGCGCGGCCGGGCTATCTCGTACGCCGGCTGCACCAGATCCATTACGCACTGTTCTTCGAGGAATGCGCTGCCTTCGACATCACGCCGGTGCAGTACGGGCTGCTGACCACGCTGGCGCAGAATCCCGACATGGACCAGAACTCGCTGGGCCGCGAACTCGGCATCGACCGCACCAATGTGGCCGATGTGCTGAACCGGCTGGCCAAGCGCGGGCTCGTCGCGCGCGAGCGCAGCAAGACCGACCGCCGTATGGTGCTGTGGCGGCTTACGACCGAGGGCGAGAAGATCACCGGGGAAATGTACGAGGCGATGCAGCGCGCCCAGATGAAGCTGATGGAGCCGCTGCGGCCGGAGGAGCGTAACGCCTTCGTCACCATGCTGATGCGGCTTGTGGACGGCAACAACCATCTGGGCCGCACGATTTTCCGGCCGAGCTGAGGGCTAAAGCCAGGAATATAGATATACTTTCTGTTTCGTCATGGTCGGACTTGATCCGCCCATCCAGCGAACGGCACCGTCGCTCTGGACCCTCGGGTCAAGCCCGAGGGTGACGAAGTAAGAAATTGTGACCTCACACCGGATAGACAACCGAATTGTCGATCAGCAGATTGTCGTACACCGTGCGGCGTTCCTTCAGCTTCAGCGCGCCGCCGGTCCGCACGAACACATCGTAATAGGTGCCGATCTGATGCAGTGTCGGCTCCGGCCGGTCGAACAGCGTCTGCAGCAGGATGTAGTTCGATGTGGCGACGATCTCGCCGTTCGCGCGGGTCTCGACCACCCGGCAATTCGAAATGAAATGCCGCATGTAGCGCGGCGCGAACATCGCCGTCTTCTCGATGGCGAAGATGCGGTCGCGCAGCATGCCCTTGCCCTCGCAATAGATCAGCCCGACCGGCAGGCCGCTGGCAAAATTCTCCCGCGCGGTGATGACGTAGAGCGCATCCTCCGCAAACAGCTCCGGCCAGTCCGAGAGCGGGCCATTATCCAGCACATCCGCATAGGCGGCGTTGAACTCCTCGATCTCCTGGCGCAACAGCAGCCGGTCGATCAGCGCGTCAGACGCGGCGGGGTTTTTCAGCGAAGTCACGGTCATGTCGTTGCTCCTCAAACCCCGATGACATCGCGCCAGTGCTTGTACATGGCGCGGATCGCGGATTCCGAAATCAGCGTGTCGGCGGTTCCGGTCGCCGTGCCGGGGTCGAGCGCCACCAGATGCTCGCCGCCCGGCACATGCTTCATGCCGTCCTGCACGAACTTCATCGCCTCATTATCCTCCAGCCCCAGGAAGCCGGCCGGCCCCATCAGATTGCCCTGGCGCAGCCGGTGACGGGTCATCTCCTCGTCATCGCCCTCGAAGCCGAACATGGTCCAGATCATGGTGAACTGGTTCGGCCCTTCCGGCACGATATGGCGCACGCCCAGCGTGTTCATCTCGCGCTGCACGATCAGGTTCGGCCAGATGGTGGACATGGTGACCGACCAGGGCGAATCGAACTCCGGCACGAAATCCATGAAGCGCGGCTCTTCCAGCTGCATGCCTTCCTTGTAGGCGCGCATCTCCTTCTTGGCGTCGGCGCTCACATTCTTGCCGTCCGACTTGGCGGAGCACATGGCGCCGTGCCGTCCGCTGGCATCGCACAGCATCTGCGACTTGTTGCCGGCAACCAGCAGCCCGAAGGTGACCAGGAAGGTGTGCAGCAGCGTCGCGTGATACGGGTCCTTCAGATTCTCGTGATAGAGCTTCCAGTTGCCCGGCAGCGTGTTGCGGTAATAGCCCAGCACCACCAGCTTGCGGCCATCGAAGGTGGCGTCGAATTCGCGCGTCATTTCCGGCCCGAGATAGACGTCGAACGGCTCCATATCCTCGGCATAGGAGGCGAAGATCACCCCGCCGCGCGTGGTGACGGAAAGCTTACGCGGATGATGGTCGGCGGGGTCGAAATCCGCCGGCATGCCGCCCTTGCCATCGACGCCGCGGCGGAACGGGACACCCGCCAGATTGCCCTTAAGGTCATAGGACCATTGATGATAAGGGCAGACGAATTCCTGCACATTGCCGCGCAGTTCGCGGCAGAACTCGGCAGCGCGGTGCGAGCAGCGATTCTCGAAGACATTGATGCCGCCTTCCTCGTCGCGTGACACCACCACCGGCACCGGACCGACGAAGGAGCGGGTGAAGTCGCCCGGATTGGGAATTTCGGCTTCCAGCCCGACATAGTTCCAGGTGCGGCCCTTGAAGATCTTCTCGACCTCCAGCCCGTAGATATGATCGTCGGTATAGACCCAGTCGGGCACGCGGTTCAGGCCTTCGGCCGGCCAGACAAACTGCTTCGCCTGAGGGGCAGCCTGCTCCGGCAGGCTCTCCAGCGCACGTTCATAGCCCATGGAACTCTCCTCCTCCTGCTGGTCCAGCCAGCGCAATCCCCGCAGACCCTCGGCGACATCAGCCCCGGTCTCCAACCGCCGCCGCGCAATGCGGAAGGTCTCCGCATCGCCGAAGATGATGGCGCTGGCGATGGCACCGTCGCGCTCTGTCAGATAGACCGATTCCGGCTGGCCGATCCCGCCCTGCACCGCCACCCGGTCGCCGGCCTGCGGAATGCCGGCCATCTGGATATTGAGGCCAAACTGCTCGGTCCAGAACCAGGGCAAGGGCGGCTTCTCCGCCGGCTTTCCCAGCATGGCGCGCGCGGCGGCGCGGCCCTGTGCCTCCGCATTGGCCCAGCTTTCCAGGCGGATACGCGCACCGGCAACCGCTTCGGGATAGAGCGCGCAATCACCCGCCGCGAAGATATCGGCATCCGAGGTGCGGCAGGCCGTGTCGATAACGATGCCGCCCGATTGCACGGACAGGCCGGCCTGTTCCGCCAGCTCCGTATTGGCGATGGCGCCGATGCCGGCGACGACTAGATCGGCGGTCAGATCGCCGCCATCGGCGAAGGCCAGCGTCGTCCCCGCACCGTTGCGGCGGATCGCCTCGATCTTCGTGTCCAGCCGAAAGGCAACGCCCTTCGATTCGGCCAGCTTCTGGAAAGCTTGCCCCAGCGCCGGCGGCAGGATGCGCGACATCAGCGCCGGCTCACGCTCGATCACCGTGACGTCCAGCCCCTTCTCGCGCGCGACCGAGGCAATCTCCAGCCCGATGAAGCCGCCGCCGATCAGCGCCAGGCTGCGCGCCCGCGACAGGGCCGTACCGATGGCCTGTGCGTCCTCCAGCGTGCGCAGATAGAGCACGCCATCGCCGCTTCCGTCTGGCAGCGTCCGCGCCCGCGCACCGGTGGCAATCAGCAACCGATCATAGGGCAACGTCTCGCCGGTCGAGAGCGTCACCGATTTCGCCTTGCGGTCGATGGTGCTGGCGCGCGTACCGGTGCGCAGATCGACGTCTAGCACATCGAACTCGGCCGGCTTCAGCACGGCGCAATCGGCGGCACCGGCCTTGCCCAGCAGCACCTCCTTGGACAGCGGCGGCCGTTCGTAGGGGCGATGCCCCTCCTCCGCGATCATGACGATACGGCCGGTGAAGCCCTCGCCGCGCAGATGCTGCGCCGTGCGGCAGCCGGCCTGACCGCCGCCGATAATGACGAAACTCCGGTGATCCTGTGACAGCCCTGCCTTCGGTGCCTCAACTTCAACGGCGGGCGCCTCCAGATCGACGAAGATGTCGTCGCCCTCGCGCTTCACCTGATAGGTGGCGAGCCGTCCGGTGACCGGGGCGCATTGTGCCTTGCCGGTGCGGATATCGAACTGGCCCTGATGCAGCGGGCATTCGATGCAGCCATCCTCGACATAGCCCTCCGACAGGAAGGCGAACTGGTGGGTGCAGATATTGTGGGTGGCATACACCACGCCATCGAGCAGATAGAGGGCGACCGCTGTGCCGGCGACATCGACGCCGATGACACCGCCTTCCTTCAGATCGTCGAATGACGCTGCGCGCAGCCAGCCCATCTCTTCAAGCCCGTCCTGCCGTGACAATAAGATCAGTATGCCGCCTATTTTTGGTCCCATCAAGCGGCGCATGCGGCACGGTCTTTACGCCACAAATATATTCAGTGTACCGTCCTATTTAACGCGACACCGACCAGCAGGAGGCATCAGCATGGCCCAGGAACCCCTGGCGACGAAGGGCAATTTCCTTCACATCTACGATTTCCGCATCAAGCCGGGCACCGAGGCCGAATTCATCCGGCTGTTCGAGGAATTCGACTATTCCGACGGCAATCCGATGCACAAGAGCTGGGCCCAGGTGAAGGACGGCGTGCTGTGCCGCGACACAGAGGACCCGTTGCGCTTCTTCCTGATCGCCGAATGGTCGGACATCAAGGAACATGCGGCGATCCGCAAGATCCTGGCGGAAGAGATCAAGCCGGAATTCATCAAGTTCATCGAGGGCGGCAAGTTCATCCCGAAATATGTCGAGGTCGTCTCCTCCACGCCCGAGGAAATCCTGAACAAGGCGGCGGGGGAGTAGGCATAGCGCTTTCTTATTGCCAGCAATGTCCTTCGAGACGCGCACACCCAAGAAGGGCGCGCGCTCCTCAGGACGAGGTCATTGTTGGAATACTGACGGCGCCACCTGGTGACCTCATGCTGAGGAGGCGTCCAAGCCCGTCTTGGACGCCGTCTCGAAGCATAGGGCGGCGTGTCCACCCCATCACAGCCTTCCTCTCACAGCGTCGAGTAGGTCGCCCGGCCGATGGCGAGCAGCACGCCGGCCTCGTTGAACACATCGACATCGGCGATACCCACGCTCTTGCCGTTGCGGCGAACCTTCGCCACAGCGACCAGGTCGGTGTCGATGGCCGGGCGCAGGTAATCTACGCGGAAATTCACCGTCGGCAGCGGCTTGCCGACCAGATAGGCCAGTGCGAAGTCGCCGACCGTGTCGATGACGGCGGCGATCGGTCCGCCATGCCACTGGCCGGTACCTGCCTCGCGCGCCATTTCCGGCCGCATTGGCGCACGCACCGTCAGCTCCTGCGTGGCGGTATCCAGCTTCACCACCTTCAGCCCCAGGAAGGCGATGAAGGGAGAGGAATCGAAGATCGCCTGGATATCGGTGTCATTCATCATGGCATCACCCGCATGCCGGTCAGATCGAGGGCCGGCACCTTTCCGGCGATGAGGTCGGCGGTCACCCGCGCCGAGCCCGGCGCCATGGTCCAGCCGATATGGCCATGGCCGGTATTGAACCACATGTTGCGGTAGCGCCCGGCGCCGAAGATCGGCGTACCCTCCGGCGTCATCGGCCTGAGGCCCGCCCAGTAGAAGGGCTGCGAATAATCCGCCCCGTCCGGATAGATATCCTGCACCGCCTTAAGCATGTGGGTGTAGTCGGAGGGCTGGTGGCTCTTGTTATAGCCGGCGAATTCCGCCGTCGCCGTGACCCTCATCCGGTCGCCGAAGCGCGCATAGGCAACCAGATTATCCTCGTCCACCCCGCCCACCGTCGGCGGGTTGTTGCGGCCGCCAATCGGCATCGTCACCGAATAGCCCTTGATCGGATAGATCGGCAGCGTCACGCCCAGCTGCTTTGAGAGGCGCGGGCCGAATACGCCCAGGCTGAACACGAAACCATCCGCCTCGATGCGGCCGGTCGAGGTGCGCACGGCGGTAACCTTGTCACCCTCGGTGTCGAAGCCCTGGATCTCGCTGCCAAAGACGAACTTCACCCCCTGGGCCTCGCAATATTTCGCCAGATTCTGGGTGAACACCCGGGCATCGCCGCTCTCGTCCGAAGGGCAGTAGATGGCACCGGCGAATTTATGCTTCACCGGCTCCAGCGCAGGGTCGATCTTCGCCGCCTCGTCCGGCGTGATGGCGCGCAGTTCCAGCCCCTCCTCGCTGAGGATGCGGGTGTTGGCGCTGCCGCGCGCGAAGCTCTCCGGCGTGCGGTAGAGATAGAGCAGACCGCCAGTTACGCCGTGATACTCGATCTTCGTTTCGGCAGCGATACGGTGTAACTGCTCTTGCGAGTACATGCACAGCCGCACCTTGCGCTTGGTGTTGATGCGGGTCTTCTCCGCCGTGCAGTTCTGCAGGAATTTCAACGACCAGAGCCAGAGATTCGGGTCAAGGCTGGGCTTGAAGCGCAACGCCTGCCCTTCCTGGAACAGTGACTTCAGCAGAATCTTCGGCGCCTTGGGCGAGGCCCAGGTATAGGCATGCCCTGGCGAGAACAGGCCGGCATTGGCAAAGCTGGTTTCCGACGCCGGCTCGTCCAGCCGGTCGATGACCGTCACCTCATGCCCATCCTTCATCAGCTCATAAGCTGTCGAGACGCCGATGACGCCCGCGCCCAGTACCGCTATCCGCATAAGCCTTCCCTCGCCTCTTCTTTTCTCGTTCGGTCACAGATTGTTCCGGCCCGCCTTTGCACTACCTCGGATGGGCGGGCACAAGACAGTCTTGTCGACACAAGTGTATCCATCCATGCATTATTGAACTTGAGTGCGGGACGGTCTATAGGGAGCGCCCGAATTTTGGAGGAAGCGCAATGAACAACCGGATCGGCGGCAATCCGGACTTTTCTTCCGCCCCGCTGAAGAGCATCCGGGCGGCCGACAGCGTTAATCGCGTCTATCAGGAAATCAAGGAACTGGCCGTCGAATACCGGTTCCGGCCCGGCCAGAAGGTGAACGAGGTCGATCTGGCCGAGAAGCTGGGTGTCAGCCGCACGCCGGTCCGTGAGGCGCTGAACCGGCTGGTGCGCGACGGCTTCATGAGCTTCGTCCCGAACAAGGGTTTCTTCGCGCGCGAACTGTCCGCCGACACGGTGCGCCAGCTTTACGAACTGCGCGCGGCAATTGAGTGCGCCGCCTACAAGCTGGCCTGCACCCGCGCGACCGACCGCGAGATCGAGGACGCGGTGCGCCCGTGGGAAATCGCGACGGACCCGGCGACCGGTTTTTCGCAGACCCGGATGGCGGAGGCGGACGAAGCGTTCCACATGGCGGTGGCACGGCTGTCCAAGAACCCCGAGATGATTGACGCGCTGGAGCGGATCAATGCGCGCATCCGCTTCTTCCGCCGCACCGACATGGAAACCCAGCCGCGCCGCCAGGAAACCTTCGGCCAGCATGCCCGTATCATCGAGCATCTGCGCCGGCGCGAACCGGAGGCCGGCGCGCCGATCCTGGAACAGCATGTGACCCTGAGCTCCGCTCACGCGATCCTCGTCACCAAGGAGGTTATCGCCCGCATCTTCCTCGGCCCCGCTGCCTGACTCTCCCCTCGCCCCCAACTGGCCCTATCGCAGCACCACCGGCAGCCACAGCGCCAGCGATGGCCAGAAATAGACCAGCACACCGGTCAGCAGCTGGCAGGCGACGAAGGGGATCACGCCTTTGTACATCTCTATCGTCCGGAAATCCGGCGGGGCGATGCCACGCAGATAGAAGATCGACGGCGCCATCGGCGGGGTAACGTAGGATGTCTGGATCATCACGATCACCAGGATCGCGAACCACAGCGGATCGATCCCTGCCGGTGCCAGGAACGGCATGAACAGCGGGATGCAGATCAGCACGACCGATACCCAGTCCAGCAGCGCGCCCATCACGAAGACGATGCCGAGGAACAGCAGCAGCAGGCCGGTCGGGCCGAAATCCAGCGCCCGCACCAGGTCGGTCACCAGCATGCCGCCGCCCTGCAGGCGGAAGACGCTGGTGAACATGGTGCCGCCGACGACGATCAGCAGGATCATCGAGGTGATGACCACCGTCTTGTAAGCAGCGCCCCAAAGCCCCTTCCAGGTGAAGTCCCGGTAGATGACGTTCAGCAGCACGGCCCCCGCAGCACCGACAGCGGCAGCCTCGGTGACTGCCGCGATGCCGGCCAGGATAGAGCCGACGACGGCGCAGATCAGCAGCAGCGGCGGAATCAGCGCGGTGACCGTCAGCTTCAGCTTCTCGGACAGCGGCATGTCGAATTCGCTGGGGTCGATCCGCGGTGCAGCCTGTGGACGGATCGTGCAGTAGAGCAGAATCCAGAGGATGAACAGCGCCACCATGATGCCGCTCGGGATGATCACGGCCGCCAGCACGTCGCCAACCGGAATCTGCGCCACCGAGGCGTAGATGATGACGACGATGGAGGGCGGGATCATCGTGCCCAGAGAGCCGCCGGCGCAGATCGTGCCGGAGATCAGCGACTTTTCGTATTTGTTGGCGACCATGGCCGGGATCGCCAGCAGGCCGACCATGACCTCGACCGCGCCGACGATGCCGGTGCCGGCGGCAAACACCGCGCACATGCTCATGGCGGCCAGCGCCAGCCCGCCTGGCAGGCGGCCCAGCCACAGCTTCATCACCTCGAACACGCGGCGGCCGATGCCGGAATTCTCCAGCACCGCGCCCATGAAGACGAACAGCGGCACGGCGGCCAGCGCGTAGTTGTTCGCCACGCTGCCGACGAAGCGATAGAGCTGCAGCCCGGCCAGCTCAACGCCGAAGAAGGGAATGGAGAAGGCAACCGCGATCACGATCAGGCTGAGCGATACAGGCATGCCCAGGAAGATCAGGACGAAGGCAGCCGGGAACATCCAGGCCGCAAGTGGCATGGCGGACATATTCCGGCCCCCTCAGTGTTGCGATGATTGTTCGGCCGGCGCGAGCACGCGCGCCAGGACCTGAAGCCACAGGGCGGACAGCCCGACGGCCAGCATCAGCCGGAACGGCCAGATCTTGGGCTGCCAGGGGCTGACCGTCTCGACCTCCCCGCTGACCCAGGCCTTCCAGAATTCGCCCCAGCCGGCATAGGTCACCAGGCTGAGGGCCGGCAGGATAAGACACAGATAGACGGCGATCTCGATAACCCGGAACCAACGTTCGGGGATCGCCTTGGAGAAGATATCGATGGAGACATGCTGGTTCAGCCGCAGGGTCATGGCCATCGCCAGGACGAAAACCGCGCCATTCAGCATGTAGGAAACGTCAAAGGCCCAGACCGTCGGCGCATGGAAGGCATAGCGCGAAATCACCTCGAACATGGTGACGACCACCAGTCCGAATGAGGCCAGAACGGCCGCAGCGCAGCAAACGCTGGAAATCCGCCCGATCAATCGAGTCATGAAGCATCCAGGGTAAACGGCAAATCAACGGCAGAAAACCGCCGGCAAGGAAAAGGGCGGCGGCCCGCAACCGGCCCGCCGCCCGCCTTTCGTCAGTCCACCGCCCGATAGACGGCGTTCTCTGCCCAATCGTCGTAGAAGGCGTAGTAGGAATCCGTGACCTTCTTCATCCACGGATCGCCCTTCGCCGTCTGCTCCTCGGCCTTCTTCATGGCCCACTTGCGGCCGGCCTCGCGCAGTTCCACGGCAAGGGACGGATCGGGGGTGATGATCTCGGCCTTGCTCTTGCGCATCTCTTTCATCGCCTTCATGTCCTCGACGGTCCAGGAGAACAGCGTCTCAGGCGTCGAGGCGCGGGCCGCCGTCTCGATCATGAACTTCACATCATCCGGCAGGGCGTCCCACTTCGCGACCGGCATGATCAGCTCGAACAGGAAGCAGTTGGTGTGCGGGGCCGGCATGATGATGTAGGGGGCGGCGTTCTGGAAGCCCATCTTGATGTTCTCGGCCGGGCTCGACCATTCGATAACATCGACGCCCTTGCGCTCCAGCATGGTGTAGATTTCGCTGCCCGATACGGTGGTCGCGGCGCCGCCGAAATACTCGTTCAGGATCTGCGCCCAGGCGCCCGCGGTGCGGAACTTCAGGCCCTTCAGATCGGCCGAGGTCCTGATCGGCACATGCGAATGCCAGATCTCGTTCGGCCCGATGCTCAGCGGAATCGAATGCAGCTTCATCGTCGCGCGGCGATGCTCGGCCAGCAGTTCCTGGCCACCGCCCTTGTACAGCCAGTGCATCATCATCTCTGGCGGCATGCCGCCGACATGGCCACCGTAGAAGGTGTTCACCGGGTCGCGGTTGACGATGTAGAGCGGCGTCATCTGGCCGGCATCGGCGATGCCATCCTCGACCGTCTTGTAGGCCTCCAGCGGCGGCGACAGCACGCCCCCCGGGAAAGGCTGGAACTCGATCCTGCCGCCGCTCAGCTTCTTGATCCGCTCCGCGAAGGGCAGAATCGTCAGTGTATAGAACATTGACGTTTCGCCGGCGAAGTGATTCAGGCGGAATTTGTAGCTTTGCTGCGCCTTGGCGACCGACGGCGCGGCGATGATGCCAGCGCCAGCCGCGCCGGCGACAGCGGCCCCGGAGCCAACATTCTTCAGAAAGTTTCTACGGCTTGTCATCGTGATGCACTCCTCTGTTGGGCGGGAGATTCCAGCCATCCGGCCCGACCATTCGGCCTTGTATGAGCCCCACCTCAACTGTATCGTGATGTGGATACACTTTTGCGTCAAACACAAAACGCGCGAAAAACGGGCAGATTGAGGTGAATCGCATGACGCTGCACATGGAATCGGCAATTGACGAACAATCGGGCGGTACACTGATTAATTTGGAGCACCTCCCCTTCGCCACTGATTCTGGGATCGGGGCGCGGGCCGCCATCGGCCTGCTGGTCCTGGAAACCGATCAGACCATCGAAGATGAGTTCCGGGCGATCTGGCCGCGCGACGGCGTGGCGCTCTATGCGGCACGGCTGCACAACGACGTCATGATCACCCCGGAAACCCTGATGGCGATGAAGGCGGAAATACCGCCGGCAGCGAAGCTGCTGCCCTTCATGACCGACTTCAAGGTCGTTGCCTTCGCCTGCACCTCCGGCGCGCTGGTGATCGGCGAGGACAAGGTTGCGGAACTGATCCACAGCGTGAAGCCCGGCGTGAAGGTGACCGATCCGGTGACGGCCGCGCGGGCAGCGATATCCTCGATGGGTGTGAAGCGCGTGGCGCTGCTGACGCCGTACCTGAAGGAAATCAACGAACGGCTGCGCAACAGCCTGATCGAGCGCGGCCTGAACATCCCGGTGATGGGCAGCTTCAACGAGGCCGACGACGACATCGTGGCACGCATGACGCCGGAGTCGATCCGCGACGCCATCGTGAAGCTGGGCTCCCTGCCCGATTGCGATGGCGTGTTCGTCTCCTGCACCTCCCTGCGGGTCGCCAAGATCGCCGAGGAGGCCGAGGCGCTGATCGGCAAGCCGGTCACCTCCTCCAACCATGCGCTGGCCTGGCACATGCTGCGGCTGGCCGGCATCGAGGACGAGATACCCGGCTTCGGCCGCCTGTTCCGCACGCCGCTGAAGGGCTGAGGCATGTCGCAGAACCTGCCGATCATCCAGCGCCGCCGGATCGAGGCGGAAATCCTGAAGCAGGTCTATGAGACCGCGAAGGAACGGCTCGGCGTAGCGGAGGCACAGACCCTGATTGGCGAATCGGTGCGCCGCGCCTCCATCGCCCAGGCCCAGCAATTCGCCGCCAGCGAGCCGGAGGGCACCAGCCTGGAAAGCTTCATCCGGCTGTTCGACCTGTGGACCGCCGAGGATGCGCTGACCGTCGAGGTGAAGCATGCCGACGCCGAACGCTTCGAGTTCAACGTCGTGCGCTGCCGCTATGCCGAGATGTACAAGGATATGGGGCTGGGAGACATCGGCCATCTGCTGTCCTGCCAGCGCGATGGCACCTTCTGCGAGGGCTATGACCCCGACATCAGGTTCGAACGGACGCAGACCCTGATGCAGGGCGCCAGCCATTGCGACTTCCGCTACGCCTACAAGCCCACTGATAAGTCCTGAACACGCCTCCCCAAAACACGCGACCACAAGGAAGAAGAACGTGAAAGCCATTCTCTACAGCGCCCATGGCGGACTCGACCAGATCAGCCATGGCGACTATCCGACTCCGACCGTCGGTCCTGACGAGTGCCTGCTGAAGGTGAAGGCGGTCGCGCTGAATGGCTTCGATCCGATGATCCTGAAGGGTATCCCGGGCCTGAAGACGCCCTTTCCGATGATTCCGGGCGGCGATATCGCCGGTGAGGTCGTCGATGTCGGCGCCAATGTGCCGGGCGGCAAGTTCCGGCCCGGTGACAGGGTGCAGGTCGTCCCCTTCCAGCCCGGCATCGGCCAGATGGGCGAGACGCTGCGCGGCGGTGCCTGCGACTATATTGCCGTCGATGCCAAGTTCCTGCTGCAGATCCCCGAGGGCGTCAGCTACGAGCAGGCGGCCTCCCTGCCCATCGCCTATGGCACGGCGCGCCGCATGATGATGGTGCGCGGCCAGGTGAAGGAAGGCGAGAAGGTGCTGGTGCTGGGCGCCACCGGCGGTGTGGGCACCGGCGCGGTACAGCTGGCCAAGATGGCGGGCGCTTATGTGATCGCCTGCGCCAGCTCCGCCGAGAAGTGCGAGAAGCTGAAGGAAATCGGCGCCGACGAGACTATCGACACCTCGCAGGAGGATTTTGTCGCCGCCATCCATGAACGCCACGGCAAGCCGCGCATCTGGGGCGGCGGCGGCGTGAATGTGGTGGTGAACTATATTGGCGGCGACACCTGGACCAAGAGCCTGAAAGTCATGTGCCGCTTCGGCCGCATGCTGGTCTGCGGCGCCACCACAGGCTACGACCCGAAGGAGGATATCCGTTACATCTGGTCCTACGAACAGTCGATTGTCGGCTCCAATGCCTGGACGCCGGAAGACCAGGTTGCGCTGATGGAAATGGTGCGCGACGGCACGCTCGCCCCGGTGATCGACCGGGTGCTGCCGCTGACGGAGGCCAATTTCAAGGAAGGGCTGCAGGCGCTGATCGACCGCAAGGTGTTCGGCAAAGTGGTGTTCGTTCCGTAACGGGCAGCAATCGATGACCGGTATTCCAAATCTTGGCGCCATCCTCTCCCCCGACGCCGATCCTGACCGTACCGTCCTGTGGGATTATGCGGCCGGCGATCCGCCGCGCGCCTGGAGCGCCGGGGAACTGGATGGGCTGGCCAACGGGCTGGCGCGCGGCCTTTTGAAACGAGGGCTGAAGCGCGGCGATTCCATCGCCGTGCTGGCGGCCAACCGGGCGGAGTTCGTGGCGCTGTATTTCGGCGCCATGCGGGCCGGCATCGTCGTGGTGCCGGTCAACTGGAAGCTGGCCGCCGAAACCGTGGCGCTGATCGTCGAGGATGCAGAGGCGAAGCTGATCTTCGTCGATGAGGACCGCGCCCGCCTCGCCCCCGCCGGCGTGCCCCGCATCCTGTTCGGCAGCGCTGACTGGGAGGCCCTGCCCGATCCCGGTGCGTTTGAGCCCATCACCCCGGAACCGGACGAGCCTGCGCAGATCCTCTACACCTCCGGCTCCACCGGACGGCCCAAGGGCGTGCCGCTCAGCCATCGCGGCCAGCACTGGATGGTGCAGGTGGTCAGCAAGGGCGACAACAGCCAGCACCGGCTGATCGTCGCCGCACCCATGTATCACATGAATGCGCTGTTCAACCTGAAGTTCGCCTTCCTGAACCGCGCGCAGGTGATCCTGCAGCCGGTCTTCACGGCGGAAAGCTATGTGAAGGCCATTATCGATCATCAGGCGACCTGGCTGACCTGCGTGCCGACCATGATGGCGATGGTGGCGAATCATCTGGGCGACGGGCCGCGCCCGGCGGAATTCGACGGGGTGACGCGGCTGTTCATGGGGTCCTCTCCCTACTCCCAGGCGCTGGTGGACCGGGTGCGGGCGCTGTTCCCGAACGCCCGGATCACCAATGGCTATGGCACGACGGAGGCCGGTGCCGCCGTCTATGGTCCGCACCCGGACGGCATCCCGACGCCGGACGAGGCGCTGGGTTATCCGATTCCCGAGGGCGAGACACGGCTGGTCGCGCGCGACGGCAGCGTGGTGGACGGTGTCGGCGAAGGCATCCTGCAGATGCGCAACCCGGCGACCATGCAGGGCTATCGCCACATGCCGGAAAAGACGGCGACTGCCCTGCGCGATGGCGGCTGGTATCACAGCGGCGATGTGGTGCGGCGCGACGAGAACGGCTTCCATTATTTCGTTGGGCGCGAGGACGACATGTTCGTCTGCGGCGGCGAGAATATCTGGCCGGCCGAGGTGGAGCGCCTGCTGGAATCGCATCCCGCGATCAGCCAGGCCGTCGTGGTCCCCGTACCGGACGACGTCAAGCAGAAGCTGCCTGTTGCCTTCGTCACCCTGCGCGAGGGCGAAAGCCTGTCGGAAGAGGCCGTGAAACAATGGACCATCGAACGCGGCCCCGCCTATCAGCATCCGCGCCATGTGTTCTTCGTGCCGGCGATCCCGCTGGCCGGCACCAACAAGATCGACCGCAACGGGCTGACACGGCAGGCGGCTGAGCTCGCGGCGGCGCGGAATTCTAGCCGAACTTGACCGCCGTAGTGTTCGCGCCGCAGACCAGCACCGCCACCTTCTCGCCGGCCCGCGGAACATAGCGGCCAGACAGCAGCGCGGCGAAGGCGGCGGCTCCGCCCGGCTCCGTTACCACACGAACGGAATCCCATAACGCCTTCTGCGCGTTCAGAATATCGTCATCGCTGACCAGCACCGATTGCGCCACATGATCGCGCGCCAGCGGGAACATCAGGTCGCCCACCTGGCGGGGGGCGAGGGAGTCGGCGGCGATGCTGCCGGCCTCCGCCTCGACCGGATGGCCCGCCGCCAGCGCCTTGTTCAGTGTCGGCGCCCCTTCCGGCTCCACCGCGACGATCCGCACCCTGCCGCGATACCAGGCACAGAGGCCACCGATCAGCCCGCCACCGCCGACCGCGACCAGCAGCGTGTCGATATCCGGCAGATCCTGCTCGATCTCCGCCCCCAGCGTGCCCTGCCCCAGCAGCGTCGTCGGCTGGTCGTAGGCATGGACCGGCAGCGCACCGCTTTCCTTCACGAACAGTTCGCTGGCCGCCAGCGCATCGGCATAGCGCTGCCCTCCGATCTCCAGCCTGGCGCCGTAGGAGCGGATGCGCTCCGCCTTGGCCGGGCTGGTGATCTCCGGCACGAAGATGGTGGCCGGCACGCCCCGCTTCATTGCCGCATAGGCAACAGCGGCACCGTGATTGCCGCCCGAGGCCGCGACCACGCCGGCGGCAGGAATGTCCTGCGTCATCAGGCTGGTGAAGGCACCGCGCGCCTTGAAGGACCCGCTATGCTGCAGTTGCTCCAGCTTCAGATCGACAGGGCGGGACGCGGCACCGAAATCCGCCATATCGACGCGTAGCACTGGCGTGTGGCGAACATGCGGTCGGATCAGCCGCAGCGCCTCGCCGATCTTTTCAGGCGACAGGGCGGCGGGGATATCGGCGATGGCGGACATGGCTGGCTCTGATGTGTCGGGCAGGAAAGACAGCTCTTTTTCGCACGGACGCGTCTTTGCTGGCCAGAGCCGATAAGGAAAAACTGTCTTTTGCAGCTATTGCGCCGCCTGCTTCTGCACCACCCGACCGGCAGGCAGCCAGGCGATGGCGCAGGTGCCCTCGCCCACAATGCTGCGCAGCTCGATGCGCCCGCCATGCAGCTCCATGAAACGCTGGGCGAGCGACAGGCCCAGACCGAGACCGTGGCTGTTCAGGCCGCTATCCTCCAGCTGGACGAAGGGCTGCATGACTGACCGCAGCTTTTCCGGCGGGATACCCTCACCAAGGTCGGTGACGCGCAGGCCAAGGGCACCATCTGGTGCCACCTCGAAATCGACAGTGACCGGCAGGTCCGATGGCGAGTATTTCAGGGCATTCGAGATCAGGTTGGTGAGCACCTGGCGCAACAGCCTCGTATCGACATCGACGATCATATCGAAGGCACTGCTGACCTGTATTCTCCCTTCATTGGCACCACCGCCGAAGGCACGGGCGCAATAGCCGATGATATCGGCCAGGGCCGCCGGTTCCGTGGTCAGCTTGAAATCGCGATGATCCATCCGGCTGAGTTCGAGCACATCATTGATGATGCCCAGCAGATGCGTCCCGGAATCGAGGATGTAGGAGGTGTATTCCTTGTATCGGTCATTGCCGAGCGGCCCGAAACTCTCCGCTCGTAAAATCTCCGAAAAGCCGATGATTGCGTTCAGCGGCGTGCGCAGTTCGTGGCTCATATGCGACAGGAAGATCGATTTTGCCTGATTGGCGGCTTCCGCCTGTTGCTTCTGTTCGATCAGCGCTTGTTCTACACCCTGCTGGTGCCGCACTTCGCGCTCAAGGTCACGCTGCGCCTGGACTGCGCGGGCCATGGCGCCGATCTCGTCGCGGCGCTCGGTGCCTTCCACCTTCTGCGGCTCTGCGCCCGGCACCCGCCTGGCGACGGTATCGGTCACCTTCTTCAGCGGCAGTATGATGCCATAGCCAGACACCGCATAGGCCAGCAGGATCGACAGGGCAATGCCGATGGTGGAGGTCGCCGCAATCAGGAAGAATGCCTTGTCATACTGCTGTTCTCTCAGCGCATTCAGCCGCACAACCTGTTCAGTGTTATAGGCTGCCTCCTGCGCCATCAGCACGTTGAAGGCCTGTCGCGTGCTGCGGTTGTCATAATTGTCGCCCATGACACGGGCCAACGCCGGATCGACTTCCATTCCGGTCCGCGCCAGCTCGCGCCGGAAGGCGATGAATTCCCTGGCGGCCCGGTCCAGTTCATTGAAGGCGGCAATTCTTGACGGTTCGATCAGCAGGCGCCAGTCGCCCATATTCTGCTCGATCTCTGTAACCAGCGCCTGAATGCCGATAGCAAACTGCCGTGCTGAATCGGTGGTGTCGGACATATAGACACCGCGCGAATCCATGACCGTGGCATAGACCAGCGCATTGGTTCTCTCGCCCAGGATGGCGCGCTGCTTCGCCTGCTGCGCCTGCTTCACGATAGTGTTGTAACTGTCGAGGGTGGATAGGGTGATGATCGCAATGATGATCGAGGCGGCCAGCTGCACGCCAACCACCAGGAAGATTTTCGTTGCGATTCCCATCCGGCCCAGCAGGCCAACAACATCCATGAGACGATTCCCGTCCGTTTTAGGGACGAGGCTAGGCCGGATTTAGTTAAAAACTTATAAAGGACCGTCAGTTTTTCCGACAGCGTCAGCTTTTCCGGTAGCGGAACCGGAAATCGCAATGGCTGGCGCCCTGCATCACCGTCTGGGTGCGGGTCATCTCGATCTTCGGGTCATAGCCCTCGCACAGCGCGCCGTCGCGCTGGCAGGACAGCAGGTGGCCGATAGGGCCCAGGCCCATCTCGTGATACATCTCGGCATATGCGCAGCGGCGAATGTTAAAGTCGAATTTCTCGGCTGACTGTTCCAGCAGCTCGAAATTATAGGCACCGCCTTCCTTCCAGCGCTCGAACAGCACGGCGAAGCTTTCCAGGCTGGTACCCCCCTTCTCCTCCGCCGCAAATTCCCGCCCGCTGTCCCGCGCCGCCTGGCGGATCGCCTTGCCCAGCAACTCCTGCGCTTTCTCCCGGCCCAGCTCGCGCTCCAGTGTCTCATAGATCGGCTTCACGATGCCGGCTTCGATGCGGCGCTGTTCCAGGATGGTGAGCTTCGGTCGGGACTCGGTCATGTCATTCCTATCCGCAGGGTTGCTTTCGGTAAGCGGCATTGTCCGGTGAGCCGCCCGCCCTGTGCAAGACCGCATGTCGAATCGTATGGACAGGCCGGGATGGCGAGCGGCTATGCTTGCCGCGCACGATAATCCGGAAAGCGGGAGGAACAACCAAGTGCCAGGCGTCCTGAGCAATCTGCGCGTCGTCGAGGTATCGGCCTATGTCGCGGCCCCGCTGGGGGGCATGACGCTGGCCCAGCTCGGTGCCGATCTTATCCAGATCAGCCCGAAATCCGGGCGCATCGACTATAACCGCTGGCCGCAGACCGACGATGGCAAGAGCCTGTACTGGGCCGGGCTGAACAAGGCCAAGCGCTCCATCCGGATCGACCTCGCCCGTCCCGAGGGGCAGGAACTGGCGGCCGCCCTTATCGCCGGAAAAGAAGGCGATGGCGGCGGCATCCTGATGACCAACCTGCCCTCGCGCGGCTGGATGTCCTATGAGGCGCTGAAGCAGCGCCGCGACGATCTCATCATGCTGAAGCTGACCGGCAATTACGATGGCTCGGCGGCGGTCGATTACACGGTGAACTGCGCCAGCGGCTTCCCGATGGTGACCGGCGACGGCACCCAGCCGATCAACCACGCCATCCCGGTCTGGGATATCGCCACTGGCCTCTACCTCGCCACCGGTACGCTGGCCGCCGTGCAGCATCGCCTGGCGACCGGCAAGGGCCAGGAAGTCTCCATCGCGCTCTCCGACGTCATGCTGGCAACGGTAGGCAATCTCGGTTACATCGCCGAGGTGCAGATGACCGGCCGGCAGCGCCCGGCCATAGGCAACCATCTCTATGGCGGGTTCGGGCGGGATTTTGCAACAAAGGATGGCCGCGCCGTCATGGTCGCCGCCTTCTCCGACCGGCAATGGCAGAGCCTGCTGCGGGCCACCGGCACCGAGGAGCGCATGCCGCATGTCGCCGCCGCGATGGGCGTGGACCTTGCCGACGAGGCTGGGCGCTATGCCGCACGAGACGCCATTGCCGCCGTGCTGGCGCCCTGGTTCGCGGCGCGGACGCTGGCCGATATCCGCCAGGCCTTCGAGGGCAGCGGCGTGCTGTGGGGGCCGTTCCAGGATTTCCGTCAGCTGGTCGCGGAGGATGTACGCTGCTCGACCGCCAATCCGTTGTTTCGCGAGGCAGAACAGCCAGGCATCGGCACCTACCTGACACCGCATATCCCGCTGTCTTTCGGTGCCGCCCCGCATGGCAATATCGTGCCGGCCCCGGCGCTTGGCCAGCACAGCGAGGCGGTGCTGGCCGATGTGCTGGGCCTGTCCTCCGGCGAGATCGGCAGGCTGTTCGACAGCGGCCTCGTCGTCGGGCCGGACCGGGAGTGACGGCGATGATCACCATCTTCGAGGCGCGCAAGATCCTGACCATGAACCCGGCCCGCCCGCTGGCCACCCATGTCGCGGTGCGCGACGGGCGCATCCTCGGCGCCGGCAAGCTGGAGGAGTTGACCGGCTGGGGCGAGCACAGGATCGACCGGCAATTCGCCGACAAGGTGCTGATGCCGGGGCTGGTCGAGGGGCACAGCCATATCTCCGAGGGTGTGTTCTGGCAGTCGGTCTATTGCGGCTATTTCGACCGCATGGACCCGGACGGGAAAATCTGGCCGGGCCTGAAGAGCGTCGATTCCGTGCTGGAACGGCTGCGCGAGGCAGAGAGCAAACTGGACGACCCGGCAAAGCCGCTGACCGGCTGGGCGCTGGACCCGATCTATTTCGGCAGCGCACGCATCGGCCGGGCCGATCTCGACAAGGTCTCGACCGACCGCCCCATCGCGGTGATGCATGCCAGTGGCCATATCCTCAGCGTGAACAGCAAGGCGCTGGAGCTGGCCGGATTCCTGCGCACCGGCATCAATCATCAGGGCGTGCCGCTGGATGCGGAAGGCCTGCCGACCGGCGAGTTGAAGGGGCCGGAGGCGATGATGCCGGTCGGCCGCCATTCAGGATTCGACCGCGAAGCCCAGGCCGGCGACGAGACCGGCCTGCGGCAGTTCGCCCGGCTGTGCGTGCGCAAAGGGGTGACCACCGCCACCGACCTTGCCAATCTGCTGCCCGACAATGCGGTGGCGATGATGCGCCGCGTCACCGGCGAGGACCGGTTCCCGGCGCGCATCGTCTCCTTCCGGCGCTTCGTCGGCATGACGCCGGCGGCGCTGATCGACCGCGCGCTGGAGCTGAAGAAGCAGAGCACCGACCGGCTGCGGCTGGGCGGCATCAAGCTGTTCGCCGATGGCTCGATCCAGGGCTTCTCCGCCCGGCTGCGATGGCCTGGCTATTATAATGGCCAGCCGAATGGCCTGTGGTACGTGACGCCGGAACATCTGGCCGAGGCGCTGGAACTGGCGCTGGCCAACGACATCCTGGCGCATATCCACACCAATGGCGACGAGGCGACGGAACTGATGCTGGACACGCTGGAGGCCGTGCTGCGCCACCAGCCTGGCCCCGACCATCGTTTTACGTTGCAGCATTGCCAGCTGGCCGATGCCGCGCAGTTCCGCCGCATGAAAAAACTCGGCCTGTGCGCCAACCTGTTCCCCAACCATCATTTCTACTGGGGCGACCAGCATTACGCGATCACCGTCGGGCCGGAACGGGCGGAACGCATGAATGCCTGCGCCACCGCGCTGGCGACCGGCGTGCCGCTGGCGATTCATTCCGATGCGCCGGTCACGCCTCTGGGGCCGCTCTTCACCGCCTGGGCGGCGGTCAACCGGATCACCGCGAGCGGGCGCGTGCTGGGCGAATCCGAACGCATCTCCGTCGCCGATGCGCTGCGCACCATCACGCTGGGCGCGGCCTATACGCTGAAGCTGGATGGCGAGGTCGGCTCCATCGAGACCGGCAAGCGCGCCGATTTCGCGGTGCTGGAGGACGACCCGACGGAGATCGCACCGGAGGCGCTGAAGGATGTCCGGGTCTGGGGCACGGTGCAGGATGGCCGGGTCTTCGCCGCCGCCGACATCTGAGGCGATGGCGCCGCTTCCCGTAACCGTCATCGGCGGCTATCTGGGCGCCGGCAAGACGACGCTGGTGAACCATCTGCTGCGCCATCCGGAAGGACGGCGGCTGGCCGTGCTGGTGAACGAATTCGGTGACCTTCCCATCGATGCCGACCTGATCGAACGCCGCGACGAGGACATGATCGCCATTGCCGGCGGCTGTGTCTGCTGCAGCTATGGCAGCGATCTGATCGAGGCGCTGGAGCGCATGCTGATCCTTGATCCGCGCCCGGACCATCTGCTGATCGAGGCCAGCGGCGTTGCCCTGCCCGGCGGCATTGCCAGTTCCCTGACGCTGCTCATGGGCTATCGGCTGGATGCGGTGCTGGTGCTGGCCGATGCCGAGACGATCCGTGCCCGCGCGACCGACCGTTATCTAGGCGATACAATCGCCCGGCAGCTCGCCGAAGCCGATCTCGTGCTGCTGAACAAGGCCGATCTCGTTTTGCCGGACGATCTTGCGGAAACCGTACGCTGGCTGGAGGGGGCCAGCCCGCACGCGCGCATCGTCACCACGACGAACGCGGCTGTCTCCACGGGCATTGCCCTGGGCCTCGCGGCGATGCGCCCGCCGCAGCGCGATCATGCCCACTCACACGACAGCGCCGGTTATGACACGGACAGCTTCCCAGTGACGGAGCCGGTACAGGCGGAAGAACTGGCGCGCGCACTGGCCGACCCGGCATTATGCCTGCTGCGCGCCAAGGGCTTCGTCGCTGCTGCCGATGGGACGCTGCACACGATCCAGACCGTCGCGCGGCGCTGGAGTGTCTCCCCAGCACCCGCCGGCCTTGCGGGGCCGGGGCGGCTGGTCGCCATCGCCCTGCCCGGCCAGCTTGACCGCGACGCCATCCGCCGCGCTATCGAGGCGGCCAGCACCACCTGACCATCATTTCACCTCGACCCCGTCGGAGTGGTACATGATCGACAGGATCATCAGCAGATCGACCGTCACCCCATCGGCGGCAAAGGGCAGGATCATGTTCTGCACGAACCGGTGTTCCCGGTCATGGACGAAGGCGACCCGGCCAAAGCGATAGGTCGCGCGGCCCGTCTCAACCGCCGCCATGTAGCGGCTGGCGATATCCGGCCGCGTGCGGAAGGCGTCGTGAACCTCGTCAAGCCAGCGACCCGTCGGGTCCATGCCCAGCGTTTCCACCTCCATGGTGCCGGCCAGCCGGTAACGGAAGCGCGGGCCGGGCTGGACCACGTCCAGCATCCAGACACGCGGCATGATGCGCGCGATATCCAGCGGATCGAAGTGCTGGCGGCCCGGCAGCTGGCCCGGCGGGGTGATCTCCCGCCAGTAATCGTGAAAGCGGCTTATATCCGGGTGCCAGTGCGTCCGGTCGGTACTGGCATCGACAAACACCCAACCATCGGTGAGCCCTTCCATGAAACCTCCCCCGGTATTTTTAGAAATTCTAATACCGAAAAAGGTTTATGGAAAGTTAACTAATAATTCTTCCAAAATACCGAAAAGGTTTTCGGAAATTATTATTCACGATTGTACCTGTCTATAAGGTACATCAGGATATATCAGGGTTTTCTTTCTTACGGTCTTCTTCCATCAGCTCGAACCACATCGCGTTCAGGATGGCGAAGGCCGCGGCAAGCGGCAGGCCCAGCACCCAGGCGAAATACCACATCGCGTTCTCTCCTCAGTAAGCCGTATCCTGGCTGTCCTCGATGTCCTTGGCGGTCACCTTGCCCCACAGCACTTTGTACACCCAGCTGGTATAGGCCAGGATCAGCGGCAGGAAGATCGCCGTCGCCACCAGCATGTTGAACAGGGTGGAATGGCTCGACCCCGAATCCCAGACCGTCAGGCTGGAGCGCGGATCGATGGAGCTTGGCAGGATGAACGGAAACATCGACAGGCCGACCGTCGAGATGATCCCGACCACGCTGAGCTTCGAGAACAGGAAGGTCGAGATTTCCCGCCCGCGCAGCAGGCCCAGCAAGGCGCCCAGCGCCCCAAGGAAGCCCATCGCCGGGGCGATCAGCATCCAGGGATAGATGGCGTAATTGGCAAACCACAGGCCTGGCTCCACCGCCACTTCCTTGCGCAGCGGGTTGCTTGCCATGTCCGGCGTGATGCCGGCTGTGATGCGGTAGCCGTCGATGCCGAGCCATATCCACACACCGCCCAGCGCGAACAGCACGATCACCGCCGCCGCCGCCAGCACGCCATAGTCGCGTGCCCGCCGGGCGACCATGCCCGTGGCTTTCAGCCCCAGCCAGGCACCGCCATGCATCACCAGCATCGCGACGCTGAGCACGCCGCACAGCAGCGCAAACGGGTTCAGCAGGCCGAAGAAGCCGCCCTCATAGAACGGCCGCAGCTCGTCGCTCAGCCGGAAAGGCACGCCCTGCAGCACATTGCCGACGGCCACACCGAACACCAGCGCCGGCACGAAGCCGCCGATGAACAGCGCCCAGTCCCACATCTCCCGCCAGCGCGGGTCGTCCCGCTTGGAGCGGTATTTGAAGCCGACCGGCCGCAGGATCAGCGCCGCCAGGATCAGGAACATGGCAATGTAGAAGCCGGAGAAGCTGACGGCATAGAGCGGTGGCCAGGCGGCGAAGATCGCCCCGCCCCCCAGGATGAACCACACCTGATTGCCTTCCCACACCGGGGCAATGGTGTTGATCGCGATACGCCGCTCCATATCGGTCCGCGCAGCGAAGGGCAGCAGCGTGCCCACCCCCATGTCGAAACCGTCGGTAACGGCGAAGCCGATCAACAGCACGCCCAGCAGTACCCACCAGATCAGCTTCAGCGTGTCATAGTCGATGAATTCGTGAAGGATCATGGTCTTTACTCCGCCGGTGCCGGAACGGGAGAGAGTGTGGGGCGGCGCTGCATGCCCTCGGCATCCAGCGGGCCGTCAGGCTGCGGTCCTTTGCGGATGTACTTCACCAGCAGCATCACCTCGACCACCGCGAGCACGGAATAGAACAGGACGAACCCTGCCAGCGTGAACAGTACCTGCCCGATGCCGAGCTGCGAGACCGCATAGGCGGTCGGCAGCATGCCCTCGATCACCCAGGGCTGGCGGCCATATTCGGCGACGAACCAGCCAAGCTCGGCGGCGACCCAGGGCAAGGGTATCGAATAGACCGCGACCCACAGCAGCCAGCGGCGTCTTTCCAGCTGATGCTTGGTGGCGAGATAGAAGAAGGTCGCCGTCAGCAGGATGAAGAAGAAACCCAGCCCGACCATGATGCGGAACGACCAGAACAGCGGGAACACCGCCGGCACCGTATCCCAGGCGGCCTGTTCGATCTGTTCCGGTGTCGCCGCCGCCGGGTCATCGACATAGCGTTTCAGCAGATAGGCATAGCCGAGATTACGACCATTCTCCTCAAACTGCGCGGCAATCGCCGGATGTGTCTCGCCCGGCGGATTGCTGCGGATCTCGTTCAGCGCGGTATAGGCCAGGATGCCGCTGCGCACGCGGCGTTCGGATTCCTGCACCAGCTCCTCGATGCCCGGCACCTCGCGGGTGAGCGACCGGGTGGAGATCAGGCCCAGCACATAGGGCACATGGATCGCGTAATGCGTTTCGCGCGCTTCCTGGTCCGGGAAGCCGATGATGGTGAACCCCGCCGGCGCCGGCTCGGTCCGCCACATCCCTTCCATCGCAGCCAGCTTCATGCGCTGGTGCTGGGTGGCGGCATAGCCGCTCTCATCGCCCAGCACCACGACACTCAGCGCCGAGGCTAGGCCGAAGCTGGCCGCCACCGCCATCGACCGCCTGGCAAGTGCGACATGCCGGCCCTGCAGCAAATAGAGCGCGCTGACGCCCAGCACAAATATCGAGGCGGTGACATAGCCGGCGGAGACGGTGTGCACGAACTTCGCCTGCGCCACCTCGTTGAACAGCACCTCGTAGAAGCTGACGATCTCCATCCGCATGGTCTCCGGATTGAAGGCAGCACCCACCGGATTCTGCATCCAGCCATTGGCGATCAGAATCCACAGCGCCGAGAAGTTAGAGCCGATGGCGACCGCCCAGGTGGACATCAGATGCTGGCGCTTCGACAGCTTCTCCCAGCCGAAGAAGAATAGCCCGACGAAGGTCGCCTCCAGGAAGAAGGCCATCAGCCCTTCGATAGCCAGCGGGGCGCCGAACACATCGCCGACATAATGGCTGAAATAGCTCCAGTTCATACCGAACTGAAACTCCATGGTGATACCGGTTGCCACGCCGAGCACGAAATTGATGCCGAACAGGGTGCCCCAGAACTTCGTCATCTGCCGCCAGATTGGCCGGTCCGTCATGACATAAACGGTTTCCATGATGGCGAGGAGGATCGACAGACCGATCGTCAGCGGGACGAACAGGAAATGGTACATCGCTGTCATGGCGAACTGCAGGCGAGACAGCGCAACGATATCAAGTTCCATGGCGGACCTATCTGTGTAGCTTTGCAGATTACATGGACGATTTTTCCCTGAAAGCCCATGCGACCGTTTCGCCCTGGGACATTTTGTCCAGTCCGGTTAGCGTCCTGTCAGCTTGCCATATCGAGGCGCAGGAGACGACCGGCTTTGGCCGCCTCTTCCGGGCGGTGGGTTGCCAGCAGCACGATCCTGCCGGCCGCCGCAGCGAGAATATCGTCCAGGACGGCAGCCGCCATCGGCCGGTCCAGCCCTTCCGTCGGCTCGTCCAGCAGCCAGATCGCCGGGTCCGTGAGGATCAGCCGGGCCAGCGCCAGCCGGCGCCGCTCGCCGCCTGACAGGCCGCTGCCCTCATCCCCCAGCACAGTTTCCAGCCCCAGCGGCAGGCGCCGCACGGCCGGTTCCAGCCCGGCGCGGCGCAGCGCATCCCAAAGTACCGCATCGTCGGCATCGGGGCTGGCAAGGCGCAGATTGCCGGCGATGGAATCGCGGAACAGCTCGGTGCGCTGTCCCAGAAGCCCGACCGTCCGCCGTAAATCCGGTTGCGCGATGCTGTCGAGCGGCTGCCCGCCGATCAGGATGTGTCCTGCACTTGGCGCATGCATGCCGGCGACCAGCCCCAGCAGCGTCGATTTCCCCGACCCGCTGGGGCCAACCAGCGCCACGATCTCGCCAGGGTTGATGTCCGCGGTGATACCCTCCAGCACCGGGCGGCGGTCGGGCGCGTAGCGGAACGCCAGCCCCTCCAGCCGCAGCGGCCCCTCCGGCACCAAGCCGGAAGATACCGGCTGCTGGTCACCCTCCTTCGTATAGGGTCCGACGCGCCGGGCCGCCAGGATGGTACGCCCCAGTTCGAGCAGGCCGCGCCGCAACAGGCCGAGTGCCTCCGTCGCGCCCAGCACCAGCAGCAGGATCATCGCCAGCAGCGCGCCATCTATCACGCCATCGCGCAGCAGCACGGCACCGCGCCACAGGGCGAAGGCCAGCGCCGACTGCCCGGCGACGAACAGGCTGGCCCCCGCCAGACTCTCCCGCCGGCTGATATCCAGCGCGGCCGATTCGGCCATGGCGTGCGCTTTGGCGATGCCGTCCCGCTGCGCCGCCAGCCTGCCAGCCATCGCCAGCTCCACCTGTCCGCGCGACAGATCGACCGTGCGCAGGCGCAAGGCCCGCTCGCCCGCGTTCAGACGGCGCGCGGCACGCCGGGTCGCATAGCCCTGCAGCGCAGGCAACAGGATGCCGGCCAGGCCGAGCAGCGCCCCGCCCCCCAGCGCCAGCCAAGGATCGAATATCAGCAGCAGCCCGACCAAGGCGACAATAACTGTCAGCGCGGTCAGCAGCGGCACGGCCAGGCGCAGATAAAGCGCGTCCAGCAGGTCGATATCGCCGGTCAGCCGCTGCAGGAAATCGCCACCCCGTATCTGCGCCAGCTGGGCAAAGTCCCGTGACAGGAGATTGGCAAACACGGTCACCCGCAAATTCGCCAGGAAGCGGAGTGTCGCCTCATGCGTCGCCAGCCGCTCGCCATAGCGCCCGGCGGTGCGCAGGATGGCGAGAAAGCGGATGCCGGCGCTGGGGCTGAAGAAGTTGAAGGCGAGGCCCAGCCCCGCCGCCCCGGCCAGCGCGGTGGCGGCGATGAACCAGCCGGCCAGCGCCAGCAGGCCGATACCGGCGACAAGGCTGACGATGGCCAGCGCGAGGCCGATCAAGAACCACAGCCGGTCCTTGCGCCAGAACAACCCCAATATCGCGCGCAGCGCCCTCACGGATGCAGCCTCACGATCCGGTCGCAGCGCGCGGCCAGCGCCTCGTCATGGGTGGCAAGGATGAGCGTGCGCCCCTCGGCCAGCCGGAACAGCCCGTCCGCCACAGCCTGGGCGGTTTCCGCATCCAGATGCGCTGTCGGCTCATCGGCCAGGATAATGTCCGCCCCACGCAGCGCGGCACGGGCGACTGCCAGCCTTTGCCCCTCCCCGCCGGAGATGCCCTGCCCGGCTTCCCCCAGCAAGGTGGCATCTCCACGCGGCAGCCGCGCCACCACAGACTCGGCCGAGGCAAGCTGCAGAGCGTCGGCAATCTCACCCAGAGCACGATCCGGATGCCCCAGCGTCAGATTCCGGCGCAGGCTGCCATGCAGGAAGTAAGGCCGCTGCCCGACCCAGGCCAGCCGCGCCCGCCAACCATCGGCGGTCTCGTCGGTCAGCGCCTGCCCGGCGACCTCCACGCTCCCGGCATCGGCGCGCAGCAATCCGGCGATGAGTGCCAGAATCGTGGACTTGCCCGACCCGCTGGGCCCGACCAGCGCCAGCTTTTCGCCGGACGGGATATCAAGGTCGAGCCCTGCCAGCACCGGGCGGGTGCCGTCATAGCCGAATCGCGCACCGGTCAGACGGATGCGTGCCGGACCGTTCAGGGGCACCGCCGCCGCGCCCTCGCCCAGCAGCGCCGGCCTGTCGGATTCCAGAATGCCGGCAATTGCCTTGCCAGCAGCCTCGGCGGTGGCGCGGTCGTGATAGCTGGCGGCGAATTCCCGCATCGGCAGAAAAAAATCCGGTGCCAGCAGCAGGATGAACAGGCCCTCGGCCAGCGTCAGCGGCGCATCATAGGCGCCGAACTGCAGATAGCCCAGCAGGCTGAAGCCGACATAGACCGCCACCAGCGCCACGCCGACGGCCGCAAACAGCTCCAGCACTGCCGAGGACAGGAAGGCCAGCCGCAGCACCCGCATGGTGCCGATGCGTAAGGCCTGCGCGGCCTGCTCCAGACGGGCAAGCGCCTGACCGCCCGCCCCCAGCAGACGGATTGTGGTCAGCCCCTGCAGCCGGTCCAGCAGATAGGCATTCATCGTACCCAGTTCGGAGAGCTGCCGCTCGCTGGCGATCCGCACCCGCTGGCCGATCAACGCCATGAAGATCGGGATCAGTGGCCCCGCCAGAAGCAAGGCGATAGACGCCGCCCAGGACACCGGCAGCACCGCCAGCGCGATGATGGCCGGCACCAGCATCACCTTCAGCCGGGAGGGCTGATAGCGCGTCAGCCAGGGACCGAGCGCCGCCACATGGTCGGTCAGCGTCGCGGCGGCCTGGCCCGTCGCCACGCGGCCGGTATCAAAGGGCGACTGCCGCGCCAGCGCGCTGGCCAGTGCGTCGCGCAGCCGGCCCTGCACCCGCAGCGAAGAGCGATCCGCCAGCCGCGTGGCCTGCATCACCAGCAGGCCGCGCAGCAGGGCGATGGCCAGAAAGCCGGCCAGGTAGAACGGCAGATCATCCGCCCCGCTGGTGGCGAAGACCAACCCGTCAATCGCCATGGCGAGCAGGGCCGCCGCCGGAATCCACAGCAGTGCCGCCAGCACCTCCATGCGGGCCGCCCGGCGGGCGCCGGCTCCTTCCGCCCCGACGAGTTGATCCAGATGGGTGCGCTTCGGCCTGTCGCTCATCCCCTTGTTATAGCGGACTTGCCGCCGTCGAACAGGGCAGTGAGGCTTACAGTCGCAGCATCAGCCCTTCCGGTGTGGCGGCATAGCCGGTCAGCGTGCGTTCGGCATGGGTCAGCCGCCAGTTCAGCATGCGCTGGGCGTAGTCCCGTACGGTTGCCGCATGGGCCGGGTCCTCGGCCAGATTGTGGAACTGGCCGGGGTCGCTCTTCAGGTCGAACAGCAGCGGCGGCAGGGCCGCGAAATGGACGTACTTCCAGTTCTCGTCCTGCACCACGGCCAGCGCGCACTGGTCCATGGTCAGGCCCAGCGGTTCTTCCGGCTTGGAATAGAAGACATTGCGGAAATCGAACTCGTAATGCACCTCGCGCCGCCAGGTGTCCGGCGCCCCGCCGTCGCGCAGGAAGGGCAGCAGCGAGTGACCGTCACAGGCGCGCGGGCAGTCCTGGCCGATCCACTCCAGCACCGTCGGCATCAGATCGACCGATTCGGTGAACTGCCGGACAATCTGGCCGCGCGTGCCATTGGCGCTGGCATCCGGGTCGCGCACGATCATCGGGATGTGGAAGCTGCCATCGAAATAGCCGAGCTTGCCCAGCAGGTGATGGTCGCCCAGCTGCTCGCCATGGTCGCAGGTCAGGATGATCAGCGTATCGTCCCACTGGCCGCTGTCCTTCAGATGCTGGAACACGCGGCCGAGATGGACGTCGATCTCCTCCATCAGCCCGTAATAGCTGGCGCGCATCTGGCGCACCTCGCCCTCGTCCATGTCCGCACCCAGCCCCTCACCATTCTCGAAGAAGCTCTTGCGCTTCACGCTTTCCAGATAGAAGCGCAGCATCGGGTGCTGTTTCGCCTCCTCCTCCACGCTGGCGGCACGCACCGGCGGCGGGCAGTCGGCAGGGTCGAACATGTCGTGATAGGGTGCAGGCGCCGCGAAGGGCGGATGCGGGCGCCAATAGCCCAGATGCAGGAACCAGGGCTTCTTGTTGGCGCCGCGGATATAGTCGAGGCCGCGGTCGGTGAACCACACCGTATCCGACAGCTCCGCCGGAATGCGGCTGGGCTTCCGGGTGGCACCGATCTCGCCCGGCGCCAGATCCTGCGGCAGCCAGATATCCCAGGGATTGTCCGGCAGCTTGTAGCCGTTCGCCGCCACCCAGGAGAAATAGGCCTCCATCTTCAGCCCCCAGGAGCCTACCGGACGCCAGCCATCCATCAGATCGCCCAGCACCTTGAAGCGCGGATCCTCCGCCGCGACCTCGCGCGGGTCCGGCGTGGTGGTGGTGTAGCCGACGATGGCCGGGTCATAGCCCTTCTTGCGCGCCTCCTTGGCGACGTTGGTGTGGCGCGCATCCAGCGGGATGGTGTTCTGCACCGCCCGGTGGTTCATCATGTAGAGGCCGGTCAGCAGGCTGGCCCGCGCCGGACCGCAGGGCACGGCCTGGGTATAGTGCCGGGCGAAGGTGACCCCCTCCGCCGCCAGTGCCGCGATGTTCGGGGTCTTGATGAGGGGATGGCCCAGCATCGGCAGGGTGTCGCCACGCCACTGATCGACGACGATCAACAGCACATTCTTGCGCTTGCTCATGTTTGCCTCAGGTTCAACGCAGGGTCGGGTCCAACCGGTCGCGCAGCCAGTCGCCGACCATGCTGATGGAGAAGGTCGTCAGGACGATCACAGCACTGGGCGCCAGCAGAATCCAGGGCGCCGATTGCAGATACTCGCGGCCATAACCGACCATATTGCCCAGGCTGGTCATCGGCGGCTGCACGCCGAGGCCCAGGAAGGACAGGCCGGATTCCAGCAAGATCACCTCCGGGAAGGTCAGCGTCACGCTGACGATCAGCGTGCTGGCGATGTTCGGCAGCACATGCACGCCATAGACGCGCAGGGGCGACGCACCGATATCGCGCACGGCGGCGGCATAGCCCTGCTCGTTGGCGGCGATGGTCAGGCCGCGCGCGATGCGGGCTGCGCGCTCCCAGCCATAGAAGCCCATCAGGCAGATGAACAGCGTCAGTGTGTTGCCGAAGAAGGCCAGCACCGCCAGCGCGATGATCATGAAGGGCATGGAAGCCTGGAAGTCGATCAGCGTCAGCACCACCTGCTCCACCCAGCCCCGGAAATGCGCGGCAAGGAAGCCCAGCAGCACGCCGAGCGTGGCGGAGATGATGGTGCTGGCAAAGGCGATCAGCAGACTGATGCGGATCGAGACGATCAGCCGGGACAGCACGTCGCGGCCCAGCTCGTCAGTGCCCAGCGGATGTGCCCATGTGCCGCCCATGAACACCGGCGGCGCCAACCGCGCTTTCAGGTCCAGCGCGCTGAAGGTATAGGGCGCCAGCACATCGGCCAGCAGCGCCACCGCCAGCATGGCGACGATCCAGGCGCCGCCAAACAGCACCAGCGGCGGATAGACCTCCAGAAAGCGGGACAGCTTGCCGCGTTCGGCCGGAGCCGCTTCGGCGGCGGGTGACGTAGTTTCGATACTGGCCATGGTCAGCCTCCCGCCTTCACGGTGCGTCCGCTGCGCAGGCGCGGATCGATCCAGCCATACAGCGCATCGACGATCAGGTTCGAGGTCACCATGCAGGCCGCGACCAGCAGCAGGATGGCCTGCACCACGGCGAGGTCGCGATTGGCGACGGCGGAGACCAGCAGCCGCCCGACACCGGGCCAGGAGAACACGCTCTCCACCACCACGGCGCCGGCGATCAGGCTACCGACCATGAAGCCGACGATGGTGACGGTCGGGATCGCCGCATTGGGCAGCGCGTGGCCGGTGACCACCAGCCGCCACACCAGACCCTTGGCCGAGGCGGTGCGGATATAGGGCTGGCCCAGCACCTCCAGCATCGCCGAACGGGTGAAGCGCGCCAGCACCGCCGCACCACCCATGCCCAGCGTCACCGCCGGCAGGATGGCGTGCATCGGGCTGGTATAGCCGCCGCTGGGCAGCCAGCCCAGATTGACCGCGAAGATCAGCACCAGCACCAGCCCCAGCACGAAGCTGGGCACGGTATAGCCGGCGACCGACAGGCTCATCACCAGCCGGTCGATCAGCGAGTTGCGGTTCAGCGCCGCGAAGATGCCGGCGGGAATGCCGATCAGCAGCTTCAGCGCGAAGGCCGGCAGGGTGATCGCCAGCGTCGCCGGGATGCGCTCCAGCACCAGATCGATGGCCGGGCGGCCATCGCGCATCGACTGGCCGAGATTGCCCTCCAGAATATTCACGAAATAGCCCAGATACTGTTTCCACAACGGGGCATCCAGCCCCCAGCCTTGGCGGAACGCCTCCAGCGCTTCAGGCGGCGCGTCGGGCGACAGGATCAGCAGGGCGGGATCGCCGGACAGGCGCAGGATGACGAAGGCGAAGCTGAGCACCAGGAAGATGGTGATCAGGGCCCGCGCCCCGCGCGAGGCGAGATAGCGCAGCATGAACCGTCTCCTTATGCCGTGCCGATGGGGGAAAGCAGATGGCAGGCCGCCTTACGCCCGCCGCCGATATCGGCCAGGCGCGGCGCGATCTCCCGGCAGGCGGATGTCGCATGCGGGCAGCGCGGATGAAAGGCGCAGCCCGACGGCACATTCACCGGATTGGGCGGATCGCCTTCCAGCACGATGCGCTGGTAGCCCTCGCGCCGCCAGGGCGACGGGATCGCCGAGACCAGCGCCTGGGTGTAGGGATGCGCGGGCTCCTGAAACAGCACCTCGGGATCGCCCTGCTCCACGATGCGGCCCAGATACATCACCGCCACCTCGTGGCTGACCTGTCGCACCACCTTCAGATCGTGGCTGATGAACAGGAAGGCGATGTTGAAGCGCTCCTGCAGATCGAGCAGCAGATTGATAACCTGCGCCTGGATCGAGACGTCCAGCGCCGAGATCGGCTCGTCGCAGACCAGCAGGCTGGGCTCCAGGATCAGCGCCCGGGCCAGCACCACGCGCTGGCGCTGCCCGCCAGACAGCTCGTGTGGGAAGCGCTCGAACAGATGCGGCGTCAGACCGACGGCGGCCATCAGCTCACGCGCCTTCTCGCGCCGCTCCGCCGGGGTGCCGATCTTGAACACGGTCAGCGGCTCCATCACCTGCGCCGCTACCGGCAGCCGCCGGGCCAGCGCGCCCAGCGGGTCCTGATAGACCATCTGCATGCGCTGGCGCAGCGCGCGCCATTGTTTGTTCCGCTTCGCCGGCACCTGCCCGCCCTCGAACCGCACCGCGCCGGATGTGGCCGGCAGCAGCCCCAGCACCAGCTTCGCCGTGGTGGACTTGCCGCAGCCGGATTCGCCGACAACGCCGAGCGTACGACCGGAGTCCACGGAGAAGGAGACGCCATCCACCGCCTTCAGCGTGGCTGGCTTGCCAAACATCCCGCCCAGCCCCTCGCCCGGCACACGCACCGGGAAATGGCGGGTCAGGTTTTCGACAGTCAGGAGATCGCTCATAGGCTGTCCACCTTCAGGCAGGCGACCTGGTGGGTCTTTTCGATGAAACCGAGTCCCGGCACCTCGGCGGCGCAGCCTTCGTCGGCATGGGCGCAGCGCGGACGGAAGCTGCATCCCGTGGGCAGCTTGCCCGGTTCCGGCACGGTGCCGGGGATCGCCTCCAGCCGGCGCTGCGGCGCATCGAGATCGGGCAGTGCCGCCAGCAATCCGCGCGTATAGGGATGGCCGGGATTGGCGAAGAGCTGCTTCGTCGGTGCCGCCTCGACGACACGACCGGCATACATCACCATGACGCGCTCGCAGATATCGGCAATGACGCCCAGATCGTGCGAGATCAGCGCCAGCGCCATGCCGCTGTCACGGCGGATTTCGCGCAGCAGGTCCAGAATCTGCGCCTGAATGGTGGCGTCCAGCGCCGTGGTCGGTTCGTCCGCAACGAGCAGGTCCGGCTCGCCGGCCAGCGCCATGGCGATCATCACGCGCTGGTTCATGCCACCGGACAGTTCATGCGGATAGGCGTTCAGCCGCTGGCCTGCATTGGGGATATGGACCCGGTCCAGCAGACGAACGGCCTCCGCCTTCGCGGCCTGTCCGCTCAGCCCGCGATGCAGTGCCAGCGCCTCGGTGAGCTGCTGGCCGATGCGATGCACCGGGTTGAGCGAGGATGCCGGGTCCTGAAAGATCATGGCGATGCGCTTGCCGCGGATGCGCGCCATCGCCCGGTCGGAGAAATCGGTAATCGGCGTGCCGCCCAGCGACACCGTGCCGCCGATCCTTGCCTTCTTGCCCAGCAGCCGCAACACCGCCAGCCAGGTGACCGACTTGCCGCAGCCGGATTCGCCGACAATGCCGATGGCCTCGCCGGGGCGGACCTCAAGATCGATGCCGTGCAACACCGGCACATGGCGCTTGCCATCATCGAAGGCAACGGTCAGGCCGGCAATGCGCACCAGCGGATCGCCGCCTGTCGTCGTTCCGGCCGGTCGCGCCGCGACGGCGGCCGGGGTCATGCCCCGCACCGCCGCCGCGCCGCCATTCGGCCCGACGAAGTCGAGCGTACTCATCACGCTTACTTCTTGTAGCGGATATTGTCCGCCCGGAAGTCCATCGCGAAGGTCGGCGACCATTTCCACTCAATGTCCTTGCGCTTGCCGTAGAACACGACATTGCGGTGCAGGACGGTGTAGGCCGGATCCTCGCGCTCGGCGATTTCCAGCATGCGGCGGAAGGCCTTGCGGCGCTCCTCGTGGTTGGTCGAGGTTTCCAGCACGCCCGAGAGCTTGTTGAACTCCTCATTGGTCCATTCGCCGACCTGCTGCTGCTGGCCGTTCGGGCCGTGCTGGTTGACGATGGAGCTGACCGGATCGCTGAACGGGGCGGAATTCGACCAGTCGCGGATCGCGCGCGGCTCGTTGCGGTCGAAGATCTGCTGCCAGTTCTCCTTCATCTGGATCTCGACATTGAGCCCCACGGAGCGCCACATCTCGGTCAGGATCTGCGCCGTCTGCACCTGGTTGGTGTAGTAGTTGTTAGTGACGCGGAACGGGATCGGCTCGCCCTTGTAGCCGCTCTCCTTCACCAGCTTCTTGGCCAGTTCCGGATTATATTCCGGCACCGACCAATCGGCATGGAACATATCGGCGTAATATTCCCACTGCAGGCCCTTCGGCACGCTGGTGCGGCCGCCCCACAGTGCCTCGACGATGGCCTGGCGGTCCATGGCGTGGGTCAGCGCCTGGCGGATGCGCGGATCGGCCAGCTGCGGATGGTTCTTGTCGAACACGATCAGCCGATGGTTCAGCACCGGGCCGCCGACAACCTCGAACTTGTCGTTCGCCTCAATGGTCGCGATCTGGTCCGGCGGGATGTCGCTGGCGAAATCATATTCGCCCGAAAGCAGGCCGTTCACCCGGCCCGGCACTTCCGGCACCACGGTGTAGCGCACTTCCTTCACGGTCGGCTTGCCGTTGAAGTAGGCGTCGTGCGCTTCAAGCACCAGCACGTTATCCGGGCGGAATTCCTTGATCTTGAACGGGCCGGCGCTGACCGGGTTGCGCGCCCAGCTCATCCAGTCCTTGGCTTCCAGGAAGGCGCGCTTGGAGATGATCTGCGAACCCATGCGCGCGAGGCGGCCTTCCATGGTAACGTCCGGTACCGCGTTCACGAAGCGCACGGTGTACTTGTCCACCACTTCGACCCGCTCCAGCGACGGCCACAGACGGCGCGCGATGGCCGGCACTTCCGGCGGCAGCTCCGGGCCGGTCTGGGTATTGGTGGTGGTGAACAGCGTCTTGCTGTCGTCGGACTTGATGGTCTTGTCGTCCTGGCCGGCGCGGCGCGGCGGCTTGTCGCCGAACATGCGCTCCCTGCCGAAGCTGAAGGCCACATCCTCGGCCGTCACCTCATCGCCATTGTGGAAGGTGGCACCCTGGCGCAGCTTCAGCTCGACCGTCTTGTCGTCGATGCGCTTCCAGGATTCGGCGAGGCCCGGCACCGGCGCCAGATCGCCCTGGCGGTCCAGATCGATCAGCGGAGAAAAGATCATCGGGAAGATGCGCGCGCCGACATTGGACTGTTCGCGCAGCGGCGTCAGTGCGCCGGAATTCACCACCTGCTGCACGGCAACGCGCACCACCGGGCGGTCATCGGCGCGGGCGGTGCCGGACGCCATCAGCGCGGCGACGGAAAGGGTCGTGGTCAGCGACAGGCCCAGCGCAAGCGCGGCCCGTCGGCTGAGAAAGGGGAACTGCATGATGCCCTCCAGCCTTGAAAAGGATCGGCGCGCCCGAATGGCGTGCCTTGGGCACCATGGCCGCTGTTGATTAAGCTCGCATGTCGGTCGGGTGTTGGTTTCGTGACATTTCAAAGGGTTATGGATGAATTTGTGGAGTCATCCGCAAACTGCGCATTGCAGGACAAATTGCACATAAGACCGGGACGGAATGTAGAGCGCAGTACCCACCATAGGGGTAGCCTTGCCTTACCGGATTTGGGAGGTGAGGCATGGACAAGAATGTCTTATTGGAGCAACTGCACAACGCCATCGGGAATTCCCCGGCCCATCAGCAACGGCTGACGGCGGCAGCGAGCGAACCGGACGCGGTCACGATTCTGCTGGAAATCGCCCACGCAGAGGGCATCGCTCTGGAGCCAGCAGATATCC
The DNA here is from genome assembly GCF_000299935.1 of Oceanibaculum indicum P24. Taxonomy (NCBI): domain Bacteria; kingdom Pseudomonadati; phylum Pseudomonadota; class Alphaproteobacteria; order Rhodospirillales; family Oceanibaculaceae; genus Oceanibaculum; species Oceanibaculum indicum. The sequence continues at coordinate 69,967 of NZ_AMRL01000018.1, forward strand.
AACAGCAACTGGCCGCAACCAGTCAGCAAAATGCCGGGCTGACGGACGAAGAACTCGCCAGGATCAGCGGTGGCCACGCCGGCACATACAGGGACAGGCCGGCCTGGAGTCCCTACCTGCCCAACCTGTTTCCGGATCAGTATCCGAGATAGGAAATAAGACAGCCCGGTCGAGGTGGGTGGCAGAGGCATGCGGGAGGTGGGAAGATTTACGCAATCATTCCACCACAAGGCCAATAGCACTTCGCGCTAGACGCAATAGCGCAAATTTCTAGGGGTGTGGGGTCAATACCCGGCTGAGGAGCGTCCCGATCGGCACCATCTTCGGGATCGTCCGGCGGACCAGCGCGCCCAGTACCGGCTCCAGCGCTGCCCGCAACGCCGCCGGAGCCCGCAGGTCGGACAGCGGCGCTGACGCGGCACGGTCGGACGTCTCGATCCGCCAGCGCGTCAGCATACCCGCCTCGTGCAAGGGCTGCAGGATCAGTTCAATATGGGCGAGCATATCCGGCCAGTGCGACAGGTGGACATAGAGGCTGGCGACCGGCGCGCCCTCCTCGCCGGTATCGCCGAACAGGTTCAGCCGATGAATGCTGTGCTGAAGCGAGTCGGGCAGCGTTGCAAACGCCGGCAGGGCCGGAATGGAGATGGCTGTAGTTGCATCCGTGCGGCTTGTGGTTTCCCGCAAAGGCGGCCAATCCATGCGACCGGGCGTCAGCCCCAGCAGCGCGCTGAAGGCGACGAGGTTTCGTGCGTTGTTGGCGTTGTAGGTGGCGATAACCGCACGAACCGTCGGCAGTTCCGGGAGCAGCACCGCCGGCAGAGCAGGCGTCGGTACGGTTGCCGCTTCCTGAACGATTAACGCCAGCGGCGCGGCATGCTGCGCGATCCGGCCATCCCTATAGGCGGGACGGAGCAGCTGCCAGCTCTGCCGCAGCACCTCATTGCCTTGGCCTGCCAGACGGCGATAGACCAGATTGACCACCGGCGTATCCAGAACCTGCCGGATGTCGTCATAGACCGCCCGTACGGCAGCAGGCGCTGTCGCGTCATCGGCGATTTCTCGAATCATTGAGATGCCCCTTCCCTGGTCCGGCTGGACTTCATCCTAGAGGTTTTAAGGACAGGCAAGCCAGGTGACGAGGGACTTAGTTAAATGAGCACGCAAAGTCACACACGCTCATACGAAGCGGATTTGAGCAACTCAATGCGCCAAAAAATGGCTGCCCGTGAGTTCCCACACGAGTTCCCACACGGGTCTCTAAGTTATTAAAATATATAGGGTAAAAAGCGTTGGCGTGCCGGTGGGAGCGAAGCGGAGAACTGGGTTATAATTTTAGATTATCGTTAAACGAGGTCAGTGCCGCGCTCAGCGTTCGAGATCATTTCTGCCAAAACTTGATGGGGGTCTCTTGGTGAAAACATATGCTCGATGGCATTCCGCCAAATAAGCATATTGGTCGAGGCGGGATCGTGATTGAGCGGATAGAAATGGGCATCTGGCTCACTGTGGCGATTGTCCATGATCAGTACGCGGGTAGGACTGAGGGGGAATGTCACCATAGCCTCGGAATGCTTCAATCCGCGATGCTGGCCGATGGTATCGCCGAGCAGTACCGGGTTGTCGGACGTTATAAAAACTGGATTGTCGCTGAAGAGAATGGCCCAGCGCATCTTGAGGAAAATTTGAGCGATACTAGTCGCTTGCCCAACCCAAGCATTCCACGCTTGCTTCATGTCCTCTTCGGTGGCGTCCCGGTAATGGGGCCAGGAACTGTGATCCAATTCCACACGACGGTCGCCGATGATGACTTCATCTGGAAGTGTGTCATGCTGGGAGAAGAAATCGATAAATTGCTGGTGCATGGATTTCCAGAACTCGAATTGCCGGGGCGTGCGTAGCCAGGTCACTGCTGCCAACAGAGCCACCATCTTGCGCAATGGCTGCCACGAAAAATCGGGGAAGTCATTGCAGACCGTCTTCCACACCGGATCGCCGAAAAAACTCTCCAGTTCTGCGAGCTTCTTCTCCAATGCGTCGTCTCGCCGGCCGTCAGCCCTAAGCGGTGCGTAGAGGTGAAACCTCACGGCTACCTTGTCGATACGCTTCAGCTCAGGTTCCCCATCATTCTTGCTAAATCGCCAGATGCGTCGCCTGCCTTCATCGGCAGCAAATGCTTTTAGGTAGGACTGTGCCACCCAATGGCAGCGTTTAGTAATCTGTCTGTGAGCTGCCCCCCGAAAATC
>NZ_AMRL01000019.1 GCF_000299935.1 Oceanibaculum indicum P24
AGGATCGGGGAGTAGCTCACATAGCCATAACTCTCAATTACGGCATCGTCGGCGCATGCTTGCGCCAACGATTTTGCGGCGAAAAACATCAGCACGCGGTGATGGCCTGAATCATAGAGCGCATGCGCATAGTCCCCAAGCCCAATGCCACGGTTGCCGGATGCCATTGCGAACTTGGGAACTTCGATCAGTGCTCGATCCCAGTATTCGATGGCTTCGATGAACCGGCCAATGTGGTTCAGGGTGTTCCCAAGATTGGTATATATCTGCGCGCGTTCGTGTGGCTCCAACTCCTCAAAGCCGGGATGCGCGAGCGCCCGGCGTAGCTCCAGTATCTCGCCGTCGATGGCTTCGCTTTTCCACAGCCACGACTGCCAATCCGGCGATGCATAGCGCTTCGCGTTCCAGATATTGGCGCGAAAATAATGTGCGCGGCAGACATAACGCTCTGAGAGATTTCTCGCCAAGTACTGATCGAGCAGGTCGCTGGCGTGATCCAGGGCGGCACCCGATGCCTCATCGCTGCCTTGATCAATGATCGCACCGATTAATTGCATAGCCTTTCCCTCGGAAAGCCCATCGAGTTTCTTGACTATTAGGGAAGCCAAAGATTGCTTGTGTGATGACCGTGTCATTAGCGGAGGGAACTTCAGCTGTTGCTCAGACGAGTGGATGCTTCTCGCATCCTACAGGTCCAAGCATAGGTCGAGCTATAATTTGTAAAACTGATCAACCTCTACCGTTATCTTGGCGCAAACATCTACGCTCGCTGAAATAGCATTTAGGTTGGTGAAGTGGCACAGCCCCGTGATCAGTAACACGGGGGGCTCCAGATACATCCGGTCTGTCCGGTTCCTCCCTTTCCGTCAGGGAATGGCTCCTATGGAGCCTTATTCTCAGCAAAGCGCCTGCCGAGCGGATGCGGGCCGGCGCGGTTGGCCGTCAAGGCGGGCGTAGCCCCCGCGCGGAGCGCGGCCTGGCCTTGACGGGCGGGCGCGACGGAACGCCAGCTCAGGCCGGGCGCTTTGCTGGGTGGTTGCAGGAATCTCACCGGCGGGAATCGAATCGACTCGCTATAGGACGAAGAATGTCTTATGTGTTGATTTATGACAGAGCAGCTATACACCCTCAAAGAGATGGCCGAACGCCTGAACTATTCGGGCGATCCGACTGAATTGCAGAAGATCATGCGCCAGATACGGCACTGGACGCTGTCGGATCTGCTGCACACGCAAGGCCGTAAGCACACCGGCACCGGGGTAAGCCGGCGCTATCGCCACTTTGAGCTTCAGAAGGCGGCGATCCTGCGGGAACTGTCCCACTACGGTCTTCAGATTGGCCAGTTCGAGGCGCTGGACAAATGGCTTGAGAGCATCGGCGGTTCGGCGCGCTGGAAAGCCGCCGAGGAAGGCACGCGCATGGTGTTTATTCAGCTCAGTTGGGGCGACCAGATGGTCGGGTTCAACATCACGGTCGATGCGCCCATGGTGGCCAGCATCGGGCTCGATGGCAGCTATATGCATGAATATGACGATGGCACCGTCAAAGAACATAAGGGCGTGGGCGTCTTCTACAGCTCTGTCGTGGTGAACCTGACGCGGCTGCTGCACCGGCTGGGAACAGAGTGAGTTTTTTTGCTCATACAAAGACAAGGCGCGTCCTATGAATAATCTGGCTGTCCCTCCCCTGCCCGCCTTGCTGCTGCAAGGGTTGGACAGCCTGTATGTCAGCTTCTATCTGGACGTGACGAACAGCGCGCTGGACCTAGATGAAATCGCCTATCAGCGTGAACGGCTGAGACAGTCGCGCGACGGCAAGTTCACGCGCATCGAGCTTGGCAGTGAGGCCTTCGCCCTGAAGACACATGGGCGCTTTCCCTACAGCTACGTGATTGAGAACGAGCTGTTCTCGGTCGCCTTCGCGGAGCGGATGCAACCCAGCTTCCATGTGCAGTTCCTCAGCAAGGGGCTATGGCAGGAAGGGCTTGACGGGCTGGAACTGCGCTTCCGGTCTTGGGCAGAGTCGATGGGGCTGGTGGAACAGCGCCTGGAGACTGTCTCGCGCGCCGATTGGGCGTTCGACTTCCATGTGCCGGTGGTGGACTTCAGCGCGGATCATCTGTTGAGCAAGGCGCGCAAGACCAGCGCCTATAAGGATAACCGCGCGCTGCAAACCATCGTTGCCGGCAAGGGCGATGTGGTGATCCGGCTCTATGACAAGGTGGCGGAGATCGAGGAAAGCAGCGGCAAGAGCTTCTTCTATGAACTCTGGGGCCGTACCAGCGAGATCTGGCGTGTCGAGTTCCAGTTGCGCGGCGAGCGGCTGAAGCCGGCTGGCGTCCGCTCGCTGGACGATCTGCGCGGGCTACAAGGCGATCTGCTGCGCGAACTGACGCACAACCATACCAGCCTGCGGCGGCCCACCGGTGACAGCAACCTGTCGCGCTGGCCACTGCACCCGCTCTGGACGGCGCTGCAAGCCGAGATCGGCCATATGCCGCAAAGCGGCCTGATCCGGGATATCGATGAGAAGCGGCTGCTGGAATACCGCATCCACCGGCAGACACAATCCATCTACGGCAGTCTGAAAGGGCTCGCGGCCCTTCTCAGCATCGCGCAAGGGGAAGCGGAGGCATTGTCCCTGCGCGATCTTATCGGCCAGCTCGAAGACGAGTTGGTCATCCATCATGAACATCCAGTCTGGGAGCGTGATGTTCGAACCCGGATCGAGGGCTATGCCCTCGGCCAATGGTAGATAAGGAAAACACCATGTCGAACAAGACTTCCCGGAATGCCCCGTCCCTATATAGCCGTACGCTGATTCCGGCGAACGACAATAAGCCCGATGCCTATACAGGCACGCCTCCGGAAACACTGACGGTCCTATATAGGGAAGGCTGCTTCTTCTTGGTCCCGGTGACCGAGAGAGAGCTGTCCTTGATGGAGCCCTATATAGGCGACATCATTCAGGGGATGTTCGAGCGCCTGTGTCGGTTGCAAGGGAGTGAGACGGAATGAGCCAGCGTGCCGCCCTCTATCTACGCGTCTCCACCGCAAGACAGGCCGAACGCGGGCTGTCTATCCCGGATCAGCAAGCCCAGTGCGAGGGCTATTGCCAGCGGCAGGGCTGGGAGGTTGCCGATATCTACATAGACCCCGGCCATAGCGGCACCGATCCGAACCGCCCTGCCCTTCAGGATATGCTGGCCAAGGCGTTGTCACCTGAACGTCCCTATGACGTGATCGTCGTGCATTCATGGTCCCGGCTCTACCGGGACCATGCCTTTATGGAACTGACCATCCGTAAGCTAGCGAAACGCCATATCGGCATCACCACCATCACCGGCACGGTCAGCGACGATCCGAATGCGCATATGACACGGCAGATTGTTGGCGTGATCGACGAGCATTTTAGCCGTATGAATGCCGTCCATACGTTGCGCGGCATGCGCGAGAATGCCAAACAGGGCTTTTGGAATGGATCAGTCCCGCCGCTGGGCTATCGCACCTATATAGCTGAGCAACGCGGCGACAAGCTGAAGAAGAAGCTAGATGTCGCGCCTGACGAGGCACAGCTGGTGAAGCTTATATACCGGCTCTATCTGGAAGGCGACGGGCCTAGCGGCCCGATGGGCGTGAAGGCGATTGCCTGCTATCTGAACGAACGCGGCTACCGGCAGCGCGGCGGCGGCAAGTTCACCACCAAGACCACCCATGAAATCCTTACCCGCCCGGCCTATAAGGGCGAGCATGTGTTCAACATGCGCAGCGCCAAGACCGGCGAAATCAAGCCGGAGAGCGAACACATACGCCTTCCCGTGCCGGCGATTATCGACGAAGCGACCTTCGCGGCTGTGCAGGATCGGTTAAGGGCGAACAACCCGAAGGTCACCCCGCCGCGCGTGGTGAACGGTCCCTCCCTGCTCACTGGCCTTGCAACCTGTTCCAACTGCGGCGGCGGGATGACCATGAACACCGGCAAGGGCGGCAGATACCGCTATTACGCCTGCGCTACGGCCATGCGCATGGGCAAGACCGCCTGCACGGGCCGGCGCGTCCGCATGGACCATCTAGACCGCACGGTCACGGCTGCGTTGCTGGACAAGGTGCTAGCACCGGAGCGCGTGACCGTGCTGCTTGGCGGGCTAATCGAGCGTGCCGCCAATAAACAGCAAACCCGCACGCGGGAACTCGCCGATTTGCGCAAGGAACTGCGTGAGGTCGAGGCGAAGAAGAAGCGGCTCATCGGTCTGGTGGCCGAAGGCGTGCTTGATGCCGGCGACGCAGATTTGCGCGAGCAGATGCGCGCCATCAACACCCGCCAGGACGATCTGATCCGCATGACCAGCGTGCTTCAGCGCGAGCAGGACAAGCCCCTTACGGCACTGACGGCGGAGAACGTCACTCTCTTTGCTGATGCCCTACGCGAGCGGCTGCAAAGCGGCGACGTGCAGTTCAGGAAGGCTTACCTGCGCCACTTCATCGACAGCATCGTCGTCGATGAAAGCGAGGTCACAATAAGAGGATCGAAGGAAGCCTTGGCGCAAGCTGTCCGGGAAGGCACAGAAACCGGGCCGAAGCCGGTTCTCTCTTTTGCCCGGAAATGGCGTCCCCACGGGGATTCGAACCCCGGTTGCCGCCGTGAGAGGGCGGTGTCCTAGGCCTCTAGACGATGGGGACCGCGAGGCGAGGCGCACTAGATAGCGAAAGCCTCCGTACGGTTCAAGCGATTTCGTGGGCCGGGAGGCGCTTTTCCGTCACAGTCCGGAAAATGCCTGCCCCGCGGCCCTGTTCTGCCACGCTACTCAGCTGGCCTACTCTGCCGCTTGCCGCGCCGCATGGGCGGCCGCGCGCTCCACGAACTTGCGGGCCACCGCCTCTTCCGTGTTGAAGGCAGTCACCAACCGGATGCTGGGTGCCTCGGCAGTGCCCCACTGGCCGAAGGCAAAACCGTCCGCCTGCAGCCCCTCGATGATGGCCGAAGGCAACCGCGCGAAAATCTCGTTGCCCTCCACCGGATGGTCCAGTTCGATGCCCGGCACGCCGGCCAGGCCTTCGGCGATGAGGGCCGCCATACGGTTGGCGTGGCGGGCATTCCTGAGCCACAGATCGCCCTCCAGATAGGCGTCGAGCTGGGACGACAGGAAGCGCATCTTGGAGAACAGATGCCCGCCCCGCTTGCGGCGGAAGGCGAAGTCGCGGGCAAGCTCCTTGTCGAAGAACACCACCGCCTCGGCGGCCAGCGCGCCATTCTTGGTGGCGCCGAAACTCAGCACATCCACCCCGGCCTTCCAGGTCAGTTCCGCCGGGGAACAATTCTGCGCCACCAGCGCGTTGGCGAAGCGCGCGCCATCCATATGCAGCTTCAGCCCGTATTTCCGGCAGACCTTGCCGATGGCGGCCACCTCATCCGGACTGTAGCGCGTGCCGGCCTCGGTCAGGTTGGTCAGGCTGACGCAGGCCGGCTGCACATGATGCACATTGCCGATGTTGGCGTCGGCCAAGCGGCGGTCGAGTTCCCGGGCATTGATCTTTCCATGCGGCCCCTGGACATGCACCAGCTTGGCGCCGCCGGAGAAGAATTCCGGCGCGCCGCACTCATCCTCCTCGATATGCGCATTCGGGTGGCAGTAGATCGCCCCCCAGGATGGCGTCAGGCAGGAGATCGCCAGCGCATTGGCCGCCGTGCCGGTGGCGACCGGAAAAGCCGTCACCTCCGTCTCGAAAACCGCCGACAGCTTGTCCTGCACCCGCGCGGTGATCGGATCGCTGCCGTAGGAGGCCACACTGCCCTGGGCGGCTTCGGTCAGCGCCGCCAGGATTTCCGGCGAGGCGCCGGTGACATTATCGCTGCGGAAATTCATCGGTCCTTTTCCTACTGCGCCGGTTCAAGCAGGAAGGAGCCAAGCACGCGCCCGCCGGCCATGTCGAGCACCATCAGCACATTCCTGCCCCCCTCGCCCGCCAGATGCAGCACCAGCCGGTCGCCGGCCGGCACGATCTGCTGCAGCCGCGATCCAGCCGGCAGCGGAACCGTTGCCGGATCGAAGGTGGTAAGTGGAGCACCGGGCGCAAGAGACATCGTCACGGCAGGTTCCGGCTCTTCGGTCTTGCCACCCAGGCGGCCGACGATCGTCGCGGCGATCACCGCCAGACCGACGACAATCATGACACCCATCACCACCACGGCTATCTTCAAGGCTCTCATCGGCTTGGCCCACTCTCTTTCAGTGCGTTCCCGGTCAGGCTTGCAGGAATCCGAGGACCGGGATAGGCATTCGCCCCGCATGACGCAATCGAAAACCGAAGCGACGCCAAGCGCGGCCCCTTGCGAGACCGTAACGGCCACGGAGGCCGATGCCGGCGCGCGGCTGGACCGGTTCCTGGCCGCCAGGCTGGGCGACCTGTCGCGCAGCCGGCTGAAGGCGCTTATCGAGCAGGGCATGGTCACGGCGTCAGACGGGCCGGTCACCGACCCGTCGCACAAGGTGAAGGAAGGCGAATGCTTCGCCGTCACCCTGCCGCCGCCGGAAGCCGCCGAGCCGGATGCGCAGGACATACCGCTTGTCGTGGTTTATGAGGATGACGATCTGATCGTCATCGACAAGCCCGCCGGCATGGTCGTGCACCCTGCCCCCGGCAATCCGGATTCGACGCTGGTGAACGCGCTGCTGGCGCATTGCGGCGACAGTCTCAGCGGCATCGGCGGGGTCCGGCGGCCCGGCATCGTGCACCGTATCGACAAGGACACAAGCGGCCTTCTGGTGGCCGCCAAGAACGACCTCGCCCATGCGGCGCTTACCGAACAGTTTGCCGCCCATTCCATCGACCGCGCCTATCTGGCGCTGGTCTGGGGCGTGCCGGTGCCGCCTGCGGGCGAGATCGCCGGCAATATCGGGCGCAGCAACCGCGACCGGAAGAAGATGGCCGTGGTCGGCTCCGGCGGGAAACATGCGCTGACCCGCTACCGCACGCTGGGGCGGCATGGCATTCTCGCCAGCCTTGTCGAATGCCGGCTGGAAACCGGGCGCACCCACCAGATCAGGGTGCATATGGCCTCCCTCGGCCATCCGCTGGTCGGCGATGCGACCTATGGCGGCCGCCGAACTCGTAACACAGGCAGTAACGATCCCGTGAAGGCGGCGCTTTCCGGCTTCCCGCGCCAGGCGCTGCACGCCCGGGAACTCGGTTTCCTGCACCCGCGCAGCGGAAAAAGATTGTTATTTCAGAGCGCCTTACCAAATGACATCCAGGAGCTTCTGGATCGGCTCGCCATCCGGCTTCCCGTTGGAAATTGATTGTTTCCGTAAGCCACATTTATGCCATGACCAATGTGCTATATTTGGAAGCAATAGAGAGGCCCTTTTCGGATAAGGGCACGAACCTCTTGGAGGGAGTTTAGGAAATGGCAGCTGCGATCCCGTCGATGCCTGTCGTCAGCCCGGAAGGCAACCTGTCCCGGTACCTGCAGGAAATCCGCAAGTTCCCGATGCTGACGCCGGAAGACGAGTTCATGCTCGCCAAGCGCTGGACCGAGCATCAGGACGTCGATGCCGCGCATCAGATGGTCACCAGCCATCTGCGCCTGGTGGCAAAGATCGCCATGGGCTATCGCGGCTATGGCCTGCCGGTTGCCGAGCTGATTTCGGAAGGCAATCTCGGCCTCATGCATGCGGTGAAGCGTTTCGACCCGGACCGGGGTTTCCGCCTGGCCACCTATGCCATGTGGTGGATCCGTGCGGCGATACAGGAATATATCCTGCATTCCTGGTCGCTGGTGAAGATCGGCACCACAGCGGCGCAGAAGAAGCTGTTCTTCAACCTGCGCAAGCTGAAGGGCAAGCTGAACGCCATCGATGAGGGCGACCTCAGCCCGGAGAATGTCACCAAGATCGCCACCCAGCTGGAAGTGCCGGAGCAGGATGTGGTGAACATGAACCGCCGGCTTGCCAGCCCGGACCATTCGCTGAACGCGCCGCTGCGCATCGATGGCGATGGCGAGTGGCAGGACTGGCTGGTCGATGAGTCCGAGACCCAGGAGACCATGCTGGCCGAGCATCAGGAGGTCAGCCGCCGGCGCAAGCTGCTGTCGCAGTCGATGAAGGTGCTGAACGACCGCGAGCGCAACATTCTGATGCAGCGCCGCCTGCGCGAGGATCCGATGACGCTGGAGGATCTGAGCCAGGAGTATGGCATCAGCCGCGAACGTGTGCGGCAGATCGAGGTCCGCGCCTTCGAGAAGCTGCAGAAGGCGATGAAGAACGCCGCCATCGAGGAGAAGCTGGCGCAGTAATCCGCCGGCCATATCCCCAGAAACGAAAAGCCCCCGGAAACGGGGGCTTTTTTGTCTGAAGAAACGGGCCTCAGCCCTTTGCCTGTTCGCCCTCAGCATCCTCCGGTTCCGGCTTGGCGAGCGCGGCAGGTTCCGTCGTCCCCTCGGCGGTGGCGCTGCGGGTGATGCTGTCGCCCCACTCCGTCACCAGTTCCTTCTGGTATTCCCGCAGCTTGTTAATACGCCGGTCGAGCTGGAAGCGAAGATAGGCGGCAACCACATGCGGGGCCGCGTAATAGATCACCCAGCCTACCGAGGCGGCGGCATACATCACCAGCCAGGACACCGGATCGCCGACAATCCGCCAGGCCATCGTGAAGCTGTGCTCCTGCGTCCACAATTGCAGCATGAAGGGCAGCACGCCGCAGAAATTCATGCAGCCGACCGAGAAGGCCGCGTATTTCTCGCGCCGGCCATCGACGATATAGGCAACCAGCGTCGGCAACATGCCGACTGCCGCGACCACCATGGTGGGCAGCACCGCCAGCCCCAGCCCCAGCACCGTGACCAGCATCAGCAGCTTCCAGCCGCCGCGGCTCTGCTGCTTGTCCTTAACCCCTGGTCGCCGGGCACCGCCGGCGGGCGCCTTGGCTTTCGCCTTTGCCTTGTCACTCATGGGTGCGGTGCCAATCGATCTGCGTGCGTCATATCATATAGAATGCCAGAATCGCCACAGAGGCCAGGCCGCCGATGACGCCGCTGGCAACGGCCGACACCTGTTCGCCCAGCAGTCTGGCCGTATATTCCATGTAGTTCGCCTCGTTCTGCAGCTGCTTCACCTGCATGTCGGCCCGCCCGAAGCTTGCAATCGCGGCCCGATATCCTTGCTCGTCCTTGGCGCGGGCCTGATTATCCTCCACCAGGACCATCATCTTGCCAATGATGCCTGATTTCGCCGCTACCTCCAACTCGCTCAGCATCTGCTTGCGGCGTTTCAGGTTATGAAACTGGCTCAGCACCGGGCGCAGATGGATTTCCAGCCAGCGGCAGAGGTTCGGCAACGGGCCGTTGCTCGACAGCCCCTGCACGAACGCCATCAGCCGGACCTGTGCCACGACGCGCGCGAAACCATCCGCCTCCGCCGCCAGCGGCCGTATCCAGCGGTCGGTGACCTGCCGGCAGCGGGAGGCGATGAAGGCCGCCGTGTGCCGGTCCAGCGGCTCATGCGACGGCAGGCGCTCGGAAACCGCCGCCTCCATCGCCGGCAGCAGATCCTCGTAATTCACGACAAGCCGGCTTTCGATCAGCGGGCTGAGGCAGTGGATCGAGGGGCTCAGCTCATAGATGATGCGTTCATAGCCAAAGCCTGGCCCGGTCTGCGCCATCAGCGTGGCCATGCGATCCAGCAGGCTTTGCAGCCGCGCGAAATCAGTACGCTGCGCCGTGTTGGTGGCGAACCAGGTTGAGGGCACCTTGGCCGCCAGCAATTCTCCCAGCTTCTGCCGTTGGGCCTGGCTGCCAGCGCTTGCCGGCACAATGTAGGCAATACCGTCCGGGTTGACACTGATGCCCTTGAAGCTGATCGGCGAGGACGGGAACAGCACCATGCAGGCGCGCGACAGGGCCTTGGCATCCGCCGGTTCCGGCCCTGTACCGCCGACAATACCCTGCAGCGACTTGGCGAGATCCTCGGCATGCAGGCTGCGGCGCAGCCAATTGTCGAAGGACTGGCTGCGCACCATCTGGGCGCCGCTTTCCCAGTCCAGCGACAGCCGGAAGGCAGCCGACTGGCTGGTCACGCACTCCGCCTTGCCGATGGTGATGGCGCGCGCCGCCTTCAGCGGCAGCTTGCCACGCTGGGTCTTGCGGTGCCGGCCAGCCAGCCAGTGCTCCAGGTCGGTGATGCCCCAGCGTTCGCGCGGATCGTCATTCAGCAGGCCGCGCAGCATTTCCACAATGGGCAGCGACATTGTATAGCGGCCGGCAAGGGCGGAGAACGAGCCCAGCTCCATTTTCAGATGCAGCAGGTCGTTATTGCTTCCCTCCATCTCCGGCTTCTTGCCCAGCAGCAGGCACAGGATGGTCACGCCCAGCGCGTAGTAATCGTCGGTATGCTCGCCATCGCCCCGGCCAAGCGGGTCCGCCATGGCGCTTTCGATGGGCTCCAGGAAGTCGGACTGGTCGGCCGCTGGTGGTGCGGAAAAGCATTCGCCCAGCACCAGCCCCCTGTTGTCCCCGGAATGAAACAGGTTGGACGGCCGGATGGCGCGATGGGTGACGTTGCGCGCCTGCAGCTCCTTCAGCACCGGCAGCATGCGCGGCAGGATCTGGCGCTCCATCGCCTCTTCCGGAAACGGCTTGAAGGAGGTCTCTTCGCTTGCCGTCAGCCGTGGACCTGATGGCCGCTCGTAGATCAGGCACATCTGCCGGTACGCATCGCCGCGTCGGCCCGTCTGCCCGGAATCGAGCAGCGTCAGCAGGCCCGGCAAGCGGCATTCCCGCATCTCGTCCAGTGCCGACAGCCGCACCGGAAGCCGCCGGTCCAGCAACAGCCCCATCAGCGGAAGCGGCCGGTCGCCCTGCGTATCGATAACATTATAGGCCTTGGCGCGCGGCGAATCGAAGGCCGGCAAGGGGTCGTCCGTGACGATCTCGTACCGCCCCTTCAGCGTCAGCTTGCCGTTTGCCGCAGCTTCGGCCATCCGCCTACCTCATCCGTCAAACCGATGTTTTCTTTATGCTAACACTTACAGGACGATCCCCACGAGAAAACTTCGCATCGCCTTCAAAGCTGAAACCGGATGACGGAAACGGCTTTAATCCGCAAAAGGATCTTTCATCAGGATGGTATCATCGCGATCCGGGCTAGTGGAGAGCAGCGCCACCGGCGCCTCGATCAGCTCCTCGATCCGGCGGATATACTTGATTGCGGTGGCCGGCAGTTCCTTGTAGCTGCGCGCGCCCTGCGTGCTCTCCTGCCAGCCCTCGAAGCTCTCATAGATCGGCTCGACCTTCGCCTGCAATTCCTTGCCCGCCGGGAAATGGTCGTACTCCTTCCCGTCATGGCGGTAGCCGACACAGACCTTGATCTCGTCCAGCCCGTCCAGCACATCCAGCTTGGTCAGCGCGATGCCGTCGATGCCGCCGACCTTCACGGCCTGACGCACCATCACGGCGTCGAACCAGCCGCAGCGCCGCTTGCGTCCGGTAACGGTGCCGAACTCACGGCCGCGCTCGCCCAGGCGCTGGCCAATCTCGTTTTCCTGCTCGGTCGGGAACGGGCCGGAGCCGACGCGCGTCGTATAGGCCTTGGTGATGCCCAGCACATAACCGACATGGCTCGGCCCGATGCCGGCACCACTGGACGCCTGCCCCGCCACCGTGTTGGAGGAGGTCACATAGGGATAGGTGCCGTGGTCGATATCCAGCATGGTGCCCTGTGCGCCTTCCAGCAGCACGCGCTTGCTCTGCTTGCGGGCTTCCTCCAGGTGGCGCCAGACACTGTGCGCATAGGGCAGCAGCTTCGGCGCGATCTCCTTCAGCGCGGCCAGAAGCTCAGCGGCATCGACCTCCTCGACGCCAAGGCCGCGCAGGAAGGCATTGTGGTGGGCAACCAGGTCATCGACCTTCTCGGCCAGCGTCTCCGGTTCCGCCAGATCGCAGATGCGGATGGCGCGACGACCGACCTTGTCCTCATAGGCCGGGCCGATGCCGCGGCCGGTGGTGCCGATCTTGCGCGCGCCCTTCGCCTCCTCGCGCGCCTGGTCGATGCGCTGGTGCAGCGGCAGGATCAGTGCCGCATTATCGGCAACCTTAAGCGTGTCGGGCGTGATGTTCAGCCCCTGCGCGCGCACCGTCTCGATCTCGCGCAGCAGCGCCCAGGGATCGACCACCACGCCATTGCCGATGATCGACAGCTTGCCGCGCACGACGCCCGAGGGCAGCAGGCTGAGCTTGTAGGTCTGGTTGCCGCAGACAATGGTATGACCGGCATTGTGGCCGCCCTGGAAGCGCACCACGACATCGGCGCGCTCGGAGAGCCAATCGACGATCTTGCCCTTGCCTTCATCGCCCCACTGGGCGCCGATGACCGTAACGTTGGACATGCTGCTTACTCGCGGTTTCTTGCGTTGCTGAGGATAGTCTGACGCGTGACGAACTAGGACGCGACAGGCGAAATACTGTCGCCATGCAGCCAGTGGCTGCAGGCCAGCCGCCGCGCCTCCGCCTGGCTGTCGGCTGCCGGTTCAAGCCCTGTGACGACCGTCCAGCCCTCTCCGGCCAGACGGACGGCTTCGGCGCGCGGCGTCCCATAGGGCAGGAACAGCCGGCGGCCATTCTCCAGCGCCGGCAGGGCGCGCATCACGGTGTCCATATAAAGCGTATAGCCGGTCGCGGGCTCACGCGATGCGCCGGCCAGATAGCGCCCGCCCCGCCCCAGCTCGCCGCGGATGCCGCGCGCGAACAGGCTGAAGCTGATGCCGGTGTGATATTCGAAGCCGCGATTCTCCACCGGATCGACGGTGATGGTGACATCCGGACGGGCAGCGCGCATCAGATCGACGACCTGGCGCAGACGCGCCAGCACCTCCTGCCCGGCTGGCGGCAGGTCGAGACCGGCCAGCTTCTCGAAGGCGCGGTTCACCGGACCGCTGGCCTGCAACAGCTCTGCCAGCACGCTGCCGACTGTTCCACCGACAGCGGCGACCTCCGCCGCGTCCTTGCGGTCGAGGGCGGCGCGGATACGGGCGATGCCGGGCGCGTCCAGCCCGGCGGCGGCGCAGACCGCCGGCACCAGTGTCGGCATCATCAGGTCGATGGAGGCATTGCGTACGCCGACGGCGGCCAGCGCTTCCAGCGCCATGACGCAGATTTCCGCGTCGGCGGCGGCGGACGGGCTGCCGATCAGCTCCGCGCCGACCTGCACGAACTGCCGCTCCGGCGACAGCTGGGAGCCCAGCACGCGCAGCACCTCGCCGGCATAGGACAGGCGCAGCGGCCGTGCCGCATTGGCCAGCCGCGTTGTGGCGATGCGCGCGATCTGCATGGTCATGTCCGCGCGCACGCCCATCATGCGCTGCGAGACCGGGTCCATGACACGGAAAATGCGGGTCCCCATCTTCGGGCTGGCGCCGTCCAGCAGGCTGGCCTCGAATTCGACCAAAGGCGGCTTCACCAGCTGGTAGCCATAGCCGCGCATATAATCCAGCAGCGTCCGGACAGCTTCGGATTCCTGGGCCGCTTCGGGCGGCAGCACATCGCGCAGGCCGTTGGGAAGCAGCGCGCGCGGGCCGGTATCGCCGGCGTTTTGCGCCGTCACCTGTATCCTCCGGGTTCTTCGAGAAACCGCCCGCTTACCTACCGGGTTTGACCCGATTGGGCAAACGGAAAACCGGCAGGCCGGCAGGCGGTCCCCGAAAAATCGCCGGAAGGCGTGGATCAGAAGCTGCCGCGCACCCCGACCAGCGCGGTCAGGCCGCGCCCGGCAAAGCCGTTCGACGGCTCATACTCGCGGTCGAACAAATTGTAGACCTTGCCAAACAGCGAGACATCCTCACGCAGCTGATAGGCGCCCGACAGATTGACCAGCGTGTAGGAGCCGTTCGGGCGGTTGCCGAGGAAATTGCCGGCATCATCATAGGCCACATCCAGCCGGCTGCCGACATAGACCAGCTCCGGCCCGAAGCTGAAGTCCCGCGCCGGCTTTAGATCGACAGCGAAAGAGCCCTGATGGCGTGGCCGGCGCAGCAGCAGCTGGCCGGTATCCTCGTTGCGCGCCTGCATCCAAGTGTAGGTCAGACGGGTCTGGATCCAGTCCGCCGGACGCAGGGTGAGGAAAGTCTCCACCCCCTCGCTCGACGCCTCGCCGATATTCACCACGGTCTGCAGGGCAAAATCGTTGGTGATCAGATTCTCGGTATCGGTCTTGAAATAGGTCGCCCCGAAGCTGACCGCCTGCGCCTGCCCGCGCACCGGCAGGTCAGTCTCGAACCCGACTTCCCAGGAGAAGGATTCCTCAGGGTTCAGGCCGGTGTTGCCGCGATAGCCGTAATTATCCACGCCATAGCGGTCATAGAGCGTCGGCGCCTTGTAGGCGGTGCCGACCGCACCGGAAAACCGCGTCAGGATTTCCGGCACGGCGACCACTGCACCAATCCGGTAGGTCAGGGTGTTGCCGTAATCGTCCGGCAGGTCATAGCGCAGCCCAGCGGTTACATCGATGCGCTCGGTCACCCGCGCCTGGAGGTTGGTGTAGAGCGCATAGTCATTGGACTCGGCATCGAGGGACTGGGTGAACGGCCCCCAGACGCTGACCGAATTCGTGCTGGTCTCCACCGTGCTGCGCGCGGCACTGCCGCCGAACACCAGCACCGTATCGCGCAGACCCGCCAGATCGCCGATGCGATAGGTGTTCTGCATCTCGGCGAAGCTGCGCACCGATTCGTAGCTGTCGTCGGTCAGGTTGGCGCTGAAGGCATCCGGCCGGTTGGTGAAGCTCCGGTCGTGGCGGCTCTGCCCGACATCGACTCGTGAGGTCAGGCTACCGTCGAGCAGATAGGCCTCTGCGCCCAGCTTGTAGAGAAAATGCTCGTTCTCGCCGCTGTAGTTCGGCTCGTCATAGGGCACATTGTCGAGGTCGAATTCGTTGCGGCGATAGCGCAGCAGCGCGTCCACCCGCCCGGCATTGCCAATGTCATAGCCCAGCTTGCCGGTCAGCGTGGTGATCTCGGAGCCATCCTCCTCCCCGGTGTTGCGGGCGATCCGGGAGGGCGAGAGGTTGACGCCGTCGGTGCGGAAATGCTCGGCGCTGACCATATAGTCGAAACCATCCGAGCGGCCGCGCAGACCCGCCTGTGCCCGCGCCGTGCCGTGGCTGCCGCCAGCGGCCTGGCCGAAGATTTCAGCTTTCTTCCGGGACGGCGCACGGGTGATCAGATTGATGACGCCGCCGATAGCGTTGCTGCCATAGAGGCTGGAAACCGGGCCGCGCACTACCTCGATGCGCTCAAGGTCACCGACCAGATCGTCGCCGAAATTATAGGCGCCGCCCGCCCCCGAGGGGTCGTTCACCGGTACGCCATCGACCAGCACCAGCACATGGTCGCTGTTGGCGCCGCGCATGAAGACGGAAGTCTGCTGACCCGGCCCGCCAAGACGCACGACGGAGATACCGGGCACGGTGCGCAGCGCCTCCTCCACGCTCTGGTAGCCGCCACGGTCAATGGCCTCGCGGTCGATCACCGTGACCCGGGCCGGTACGCGCTCCAGCTCGGTTTCGGCGCGAGTCGCGGTGATGACGATGTGCGGCATGAGCTGGGCGACGCTGTCGCTGGGCTGGGTCTGCGCGCGAACGGCGGCAGCGGGAAGTGCGGCAGCGCAGAGGGCGCTGCCGATCAGCAGATAGGAACGGAAAGACATGGAAACCCCACCGAGAGATGACGCGAAAGCAGGTTGCGCGACACCGGAAGGGACATGAATGCCCCGTGATGGAGAGAGTGAGACCCGCGACAGTCCATAACCCTTCCGCCCCCGGCAACCCGGCCAATGGAATGGCGTCACCGCTGCGGACAGCCGTTCCGACGATTCACCCCGATCGACGGTCGCGGGACGTGCTCGCGCAGGCAGGTCTCCTGACTTGCGGGTCGCTGCACCGATCCTGCCTTCCCGGTTTCCCAGTGGCCTGTTTGGACCGGCACTCGCCGCCTACAGTTGCGGGGACAGTCGCGGCATTGCCCGGCCGGGGCCAGACGCACCGCGTTCCCTTTTCATCCCTTGCGGGAACCAACGCTGGCTCCAGTTCTATAGGATTGCCGACTGGCGAGGCAAGGACGCATAGCGACGGCATGCATACCATCGGCCACCAATAGCCTCTGGCCTCCCCGCTTCCGCCTCGCTACTCTCTTGCCATCTCATCGGCTACGCCGCCATCCGGCCGGCACCGGCCTCCCTATTCCAGGAGCGAATTTCGTATGTTCTACGAACCCGACAAGAAGAATCACGGCCTGCCGCGCGACCCGTTCAAGTCGCTGGTCGTGCCGCGGCCGATCGGCTGGATTTCCACGCTAGACGAGGATGGCCGCCCCAACCTCGCCCCCTACAGCTTCTTCAACGCCGTTGCATCCGACCCGCCCTGCGTGATGTTCGCCGCCGGCCTGCGCCCGGAAGCGCCGGCCTTCAAGGACAGCCATGGCAATGCCGAGAAGACCGGCGAGTTCGTGGTCAACATGGCGACCTACGACCTGCGCAACGAGATGAACATCTCCTCCGCCGGCCTGCCTGCCGGGCAGAACGAGTTCGAGGCTGCCGGGCTGGAGATGCTGCCCTCCAGCATGGTGAAGCCGCCGCGGGTGAAAGGCTCCCCGGTGCATCTGGAATGCAAGTATCTGCAGACCGTGAAGATGCCGAGCTGGGATCCGGAGCGCGGCAATTACGTGATCTTCGGCCGCGTGGTCGGCATCCACATCGCTGACGAGGTCATCAACGAGAAGGGCTTCGTCGATGTGACGCGGTTCCGCCCGATCTCGCGCCTTGGCTACATGGAATATGCCGTGGTGAACGAGGTCTTCGTAATGAACCGCCCGGACTGACCGGATAGGACCTCACGGCAGGAGGATAATCTCTCCGGCCTGACCCAGGGCGGCGGCCAGCGACTCGAGCCGCCGCTTCACCACATCGCCGCCCAGCGCGGCATGCGCCGGGGCAATGGCGAACTGCAGTTTGCCCAGCCCCGGCCGTAGCGGCGTGTCGCGCAGGATGCCGGGCGCACCGCCGGTGAAGGTGTGCGCCAGGCGCAGGGCGACGCCCAGCACCAGCGCCTGCTGGGCCTGCTCCTTGTCCAGCAGCTTCTTCGCGATCTCCGCCGCTGGAAGGTCGATATTGCCGACATAGCGCGCCATCAGCGCCAGCGCGACGAAGGCCCGGCCGGCATGGTCGAAGCCGGGGATCGGCGCGCGCAGCACCTTCCAGAAGGCGTTTTCCGCGCGGTAGTCGGGATGTTCCGCCCAAGCGGTATCCGACAGGATGCAGGCAGCGTGGCGAAGCCGTCGGCGTAGCGGCGTGTCGTCGGGAAACAGCGGCGTCGTCCAGTCCAGCAGTTCTTCGCCATGCGGCGGGAAGCGTCCGGCAGCAGCGGCAATCTTGCGCGCCGATTCGATCAGCGGATCCAGCGCCTTGTCGGCGTCCGGGAGCAGGTCGAACAGGCAACCCTCGCGCAGGCCGTAGGCGGAGAAGACCACGCTCGACGGTTCGGCCAGCGTCAGCAGCCGGCGCATCAGCAACGCCGCCATCGGGATGGTGTCCAGCCGGCGCTTGGAAACGCCATTGATGGCCTTCAGGTCGGACTTCCCGATCTGCTGCAACCGGTCGAGGAATTCCACCAGTACCGGAGTCTGCAGTCGGTATTCATGGAGGATGTGCAGCGGATAACCGCTCATCTCCATATGCGCCTTGGCGATGGAGCGCCAGCCGCCGCCAACGGCATAGAGCGGCCGCCCCTTCAGGCCGGACAGCCAGGGCACGCTGGACAAATGCTGGTCGATATGGGCGATCAGCTTCTTACGGTTCGGCGCCCCATCCAGCGCGGCCAACCGTAAGGGCCCCAGCGGCAGGGTCGTCTGCTGGCCGATATTGCCGACACGCAGATCGACCAGCTCCATGCTGCCGCCGCCGAGATCGCCGGCCATACCATCGGCCTGCGGCATCGCGCACAACACACCCAGCGCTGAAAGCCGCGCCTCCTCCGTGCCTGAGAGGATGCGGATATCGAAGCCCAGCCGGCGTTCAACTTCTTCTACGAAAGCGGCACCGTTGCCGGCATCGCGCACGGCTGCGGTCGCCAGCACATGCAACGTGGTGACATTCATGCCGCGCGCCACGGCGGCGAAGCGCGCCAGGCTATCAAAGGCAGCCGCCACGCCCTCTTCCGAAAGCTGGTTGGTCTCGCTCAGACCCTTGCCGAGGCCGCACAGCGCCTTCTCGTTGAACAGCGGCAGAAAGCCGCGTTCCAGCCGGTCATAGACCACGAGGCGGATGGAGTTGGAACCGATGTCGATGACACCGACATGGCCACCGGTTCCAAACGTGCCGGTATTCAGCCCAAGGGCCGGATCGTCGATCCGTTTTTCCTGCATTGCGTCCTAAGTCGCGTTCCGATGCGGATCAGCTCACCACCAAACGCGGCAGTGGTTGCGACTTCTTAAGGGCACTGCCCCGGCCGGACAAGCTTGGATTCGTCATGAAGTAGTGATGGGCGTTGAAATCCCCCTCCCCGGCGGACAGGCGGCTGTACGTGCCATCGGGGCGCAGGCGCCAGCTTTGCTGCACATCCTTCAGGTTGGCGACCATGATCTGGTCGAGGATCTGCTCGTGCACCGTGGGGTTGTCGATCAGCACCAGCGTCTCGACGCGGCGGTCCATATTCCGCTGCATCCAGTCGGCGGAAGAGATGAACAGCTTGTTCTCCGGCGAGGGCATCGGATGGCCGTTGGCGAAGCAGGCGATCCGGCCATGCTCCAGGAAGCGGCCGACGATGCTCTTCACCCGGATATTCTCCGACAGCCCCTTGATGCCCGGACGCAGGCAGCAAATCCCGCGGATCACCAGCTCGACCGGCACGCCAGCCTGCGAGGCACCGTAGAGCGCATCGATCAGCTTCTCATCGACCAGCGAGTTCAGCTTCACCCAGATGCCCGCCGGCTTGCCCACCTTTGCGTTACGCACCTCGTTGCGGATCTGGGCCAGCAGCGTGTCGCGCAGGCTGAACGGCGCCATCGCCAGCTTCGACAGCTTCGCCGGCTGGGCATAGCCGGTCATGAAGTTGAACACGCTGGCGGCGTCCTGGCACAGCTCCGGGTCGCAGGTGAAGAAGGACAGGTCGGTGTAGATCTTGGCCGTCACCGGATGATAATTGCCGGTGCCGAAATGGCAGTAGGAGCGCAAGCTGCCGCCCTCGCGGCGCACCACCAGCGAGACCTTGGCGTGGGTCTTAAGGTCCATGAAGCCATAGACCACCTGGCAGCCGGCGCGCTCCAGATCGCGCGCCCAGCGGATGTTCGCCTCCTCGTCGAAACGCGCCTTCAGCTCCACCATGGCGGTGACCGACTTGCCGCTCTCGGCCGCCTCGATCAGCGCCTTCACGATGGGCGAGTCCTGCGAGGTGCGGTACAGCGTCTGCTTGATCGCGATGACCGCCGGGTCGCGCGCAGCCTGGCGCAAGAACTGCACCACCACGTCGAAGCTCTCGAACGGGTGATGCACCACGATGTCCTTGTGCCGGATCGCCGCGAAGCAATCGCCGCCGAAATCGCGGATACGTTCGGGGAATCGGGCATTGAACGGCTTGAACAGAAGATCGCTGCGCTCCGAAACGATCAGCTGCGACAGATCGTCGATGCCGATCATCTCCTCCAACGAGAACACATCCTGCGGCCCCACCCCTAGCTGATCGACGACGAAGCCGCGCAGATCGTCCGGCATGCTGCCATTCACGGTCAGCCGGATCACGCTGCCGCGCCGGCGCCGGCGCAGGGCGCTCTCGAACAGGCGGACCAGATCTTCCGCCTCCTCGTCGATTTCCATTTCGCTGTCGCGCAGCACGCGGAAGATGCCGCTGCCCAGCAGCTCGAACCCCGGGAACAGCTTCTCGTAGAACTGCACGATGAGATGTTCCAGCGGCAGGAAGCGGATCGCCGCCCCCGGCAGGCGGATGAAACGGCCGATCTGCGGCGGCATCGGTACCAGCGCCTCCAGCCGGCGCTTGTCGGAACCACGCTGCAGCTGCAGCACGATGGCCTTGCCCTTGTTCGGCAGAAATGGGAAGGGATGCGCCGGATCGACCGCCAGCGGCGTCAGCGTCGGGAATACCTGTTCCATGAAATAGCGTTCCAGCCATTTCTGGTCGGTCCGGCTGACCTGCGCCCACTCGATCACGGCGAGGCCGACCGCCCGCAGCTCCTCACGCAATGCACGCCAGCAGCTCTGCTGCTCGGTCACCAGCTTCGCGGTGGCCTGCCAGATCGCATCCAGCTGCTGCGCCGGGGTCAGCCCGTCCTGACTCTGTGTATTCACATTCGCCTCGACCTGGCCCTTCAGGCCGGCGACGCGGACCATGTAGAACTCGTCGAGGT
Organism: Oceanibaculum indicum P24; assembly: GCF_000299935.1. Taxonomy (NCBI): domain Bacteria; kingdom Pseudomonadati; phylum Pseudomonadota; class Alphaproteobacteria; order Rhodospirillales; family Oceanibaculaceae; genus Oceanibaculum; species Oceanibaculum indicum. The sequence goes on from NZ_AMRL01000019.1 coordinate 20,397, forward strand.
TGGAGGAGGAAATCGACAGGAAGCGCAGCCGTTCCAGCAGCGGGTGCTTCGTGTTCCCCGCCTCTTCCAGAACCCGGCCGTTGAAGCCCAGCCAGGACAGTTCACGGTTGAAGAACCGCTTGGGGGAATGGATATCCACCGCGTCGGCAGTCTCGATCTCGGCTGTCGTCACGTCTGTCTCCTCCATTCCATAGTGCCGGCGGCAACCGGGCCGTATCCTACCCCTTCAAATACCACGGGGCCGGGGCAGTGTCATGCAAGCCCCGGCCCCGCAGCGTGACGGTTTCGTGAAGTTTTCGGCTTACAGCGTGCCGTTATAGGCGCCGCCATCCATCACCAGGTTCTGCCCGGTGACGAAGCCGGAATGGCTGCTGCAGAAATAGGCGCAGGCAACGCCGAATTCCTCGATGGTGCCGAACCGGCCGGCCGGATTCTGCTGACGGCGGGAATCCAGCACCTCGTCGATGCTCTTGCCGGCCTGCTTGGCGGCACCCTCGGCCGTCTTGCGCACGCGGTCGGTCTCGAACGGGCCGGGCAGCAGATTGTTGATCGTCACATTATGCTTCACGATCTGCCGCGACAGGCCGGCGACGAAGCCGGTCAGGCCGGCGCGTGCACCATTCGACATGCCGAGGATCGGAATCGGCGACTTCACCGAGGCCGAGGTGATGTTCACGATGCGCCCGAACTTGCGCGAGATCATGCCGTCCACCGTCGCCTTGATCAGCTCGATCGGCGTCAGCATGTTGTCGTTAATCGCCTTGTTCCAGTCATCCAGTGACCAGTCGCGGAAATCGCCCGGGGGCGGGCCACCGGCATTGTTCACCAGAATGTCCGGGTTCGGGCAGGCCGCCAGAAGCTTGGCCCGGCCTTCCGGGGTGGTGACGTCACAGGCAATTGCGGTCACCTTAGCGCCGGTCTCCTTGCGTATTTCCTCGGCGGTGGCCTCCAGTGCTTCCGCGCCGCGGGCGGAGATCACCAGTTCGACCCCCTCGCCGGCCAGCGCCAGCGCGCAGCCCTTGCCCAGCCCCTTGCTGGAGGCGCAGACAATCGCCTTGCGGCCCTTGATACCCATATCCATGGATCAGTTTCCTTCCTGTTCGTTGTCATCGTCCCGCCGCGCCGGCATGTCCGTTTCCTCCGGCCAATCCTGCGAGAGGATTTCGCGCGCCAGCGGCACCGTGATGTTGCGCCGGGAGGCAAGCGCCGCCCGGTCCAGCCGGTCAACGATGGCGCGCAGGGAGGCGAAGGAACGTTCGATGCGGGGCAACAGGAACTGCACAAGGTCCTGACTTACCATGAGCTGACGGTCGGCGAACAGCTTTACCATGACAGCCGCCAGCAGCGGCTCATCCGGCGCGCCGAGCCCCACAGCCGGCAGGGCTGCCAGCCTGGAATGCAGGTCGGGCAGCCGCGCCGCCAGCCGCGCCGGCGCGTCGCGCATGGTCAGCAGCAGATGGCCGTTACGTTCCCCCAGCAGGTTCAGCAGATGCAAGAGGCCGCGCTCATCCGACACCCGGTCGGCATCGTCCAGCACCAGCGCGGTCGCCTCCCCCAGCAGTGCCGGCACTGCCGCCTGCGACACCGCGGAGGCATCGGTGCGCCGGGCACCGCTGATGCTCTGCCAGACAGAGGCCAGGTGCGTCTTGCCGCAACCCGCCGGGCCATAGATCACCAGCGCATGCGGCAGACGGCCGACACGCGGCCAGTCCGGCCAGCGATCCAGCCAGGTGACGGCGTCTGCGTTGCTGTCGGCCACGAGAAAATCCTCCCGCCCCAGCGCGGGCCGGTGCGGCAGATCGAAGGCAAGCTGTTTCATGGTAAATCGTCGTTCGACAGATCGTCAGCCTGTGTCTTCTGCCCCGGTACCGGGCGGCCGCGATGCTCATAGAGCGGGCTTTGCAAATATTGCTGGATGGCAAAGCGCGCCATGACGCCGACCACGGCGGCGACCGGCACCGCGACCAGCACGCCGACAAAGCCGAACAGCGCACCGCCTGCCAGCAGCGCGAACATCACCCAGACCGGATGCAGCCCCACCTTGTCGCCAACCAGGTTCGGCGTCAGCAGATTGCCCTCGATGGCCTGGCCGGCGACGAAGATCGCCGCCACCGCGATCACCCAGGTCAGGTCGCCGAACTGCACCAGCGCCAGGCCGATGCTGGCGATCCCGCCTACAATGGAGCCGACGAAGGGAATGAAGGAGATCACCCCGGCAAACAGGCCGATGACCAGACCGAAATCCAAGCCGACCAGCGTCAGGCCGATGGCATAGAACAGCCCCAGCAGCAGGCAGACCATCGCCTGGCCGCGCACAAAGCCGGACAGGGTTTCGTCGATCTGCCGGGCAAGGTCGCGGATGGTCGGTGCCTGCTCGCGCGGCAGCCAGCCATCCACCCGCTCGACGATGCGGTCCCAGTCCCGCAACAGGTAGAAGGCGACGATGGGCGTGATGAGGATCAGCGATAGGATATTGGCAACCGCCGCACCGCCACTGATGACATTGCCGACGACACCCGCCGCCCATTTCAGCACCGCGCCGGAGGAACCGAGAATATCCGACATGCCGCTGTCCGGTTTGTCCGCCAGCCGGCGCTGCACCTCCGCCACCAGCGGCGTCAGCCTTTCGTACAGCACGTCCAGGTAGCCCGGCAGCCGCTCGCCCAGCCGGACCGCCTGATCGTGCAGCAGCGGCACCAGCAGGATGACAAGCAGGACGAAGAAGGCAAAGAACAGCAGCAGCGCCAGCATGGTGCCCAGCCAGCGCGGCAGCCGCACCCGTTCCATCCGGTCCACGACAGGATCGAGGAAATAGGCGACCGCCATGCCGGCGACGAAGGGCAGCAGGATGTCGCCCAGCAGATACAGCGCCGCCATGAGCGCGAGGATCGCCAGCAGCCAGAAGCTCGCGCGTTGCCGAAGGGTCATTACTGGCGTTCTCCCACCATGGCGCGGCTACCCCATATCCAGACATAAGCTGCCCCGGAAAACAGCGTGGTACAGGCAACCAGCACGGTCATCACCTCCACCGACCAGCCGGCAATCCAGGGATAGTCCGGCTGTGCCAGCGCCTTGCCGCCCAGCACGGCCAGAACAAGCCCGACCTGCGCCACCGTATTGGCCTTGGAAATCAGCAAGGGCGCCATGGCCACCTTATACCCCATTGTCTGCAGCAGGATGACGCCGCCCACGATCAGCATATCGCGGAACACCACCAGAATGACCAGCCAGTTCGGCAGCGAGCCCAGATACCCCAGCGTCACATAGACCGACATCAGCAGCGCCTTGTCGGCAATCGGGTCGATATAGCCGCCAAACTCCGTCCGTGCATTGAACCGCCGGGCGAGATAGCCGTCCACCGCGTCGCTGACGCCGGCCAGCAGGAACAGCCACAGCGCCAGATCGCCACTGCCATCGAGCAAGGCCCAGATCACCACCGGTACGATTCCGATGCGGGCGAGGCTGATCAGATTGGGGAGCACATAGAGGAAGGACACCGGGCGGGCCTCCAAAGAGTACACGGCACTGTCGCACAGCCGCCTGCCAGGCGTCAGCCGTCATTGCGCTGTGAAGCGTCATTGCGCCGAGAGACGCCAGGCAGAACCTCCCGCCGCAAGCGGGTCTGAAGCCAGGGACAGGCCGCGTTGTGCCAGGGCGACGCGCAGCTGCTCGGGCTGGCCGGCATACCACAGCACGATCTCGGCCTCGCCACGCGACAGGGCGACCAGATCCTGACGGCGGATCATGCCGATCTCGGCCAGTTTCCGGCGCAGCGCCGTCCATTGCTCCAGCCCCGAGACAGCGGTGACAACCGCCAGCCGGTTTTCCAGCCCGGGCCTAACGGCGGTCGCATTCTTCCAGGCTTCATCCAGGCGGCTGGAAACCTGACGCACGGCGCGCGCGAACATCTCCGACCCGGTCTCCCCGGAAGCGGCGGTGACGCGTTCGCTGCGTGTTTCCGGCTCGCCCGCGGCATCGTAGCGGGTGAAACGGATATCGAGCGCCTGCTGCCCGCCGGATTCTGCCGGGCTGGCAATGGCCACCAGGTTCGCCACCGCGCCATAGCGCCGCGCCATGGCGGACAGCCGCTCGCGATCGCCGGCTTCCGCCTGCTCCGCCGACAGGCCGACCAGATCGGCAGTATCGGCCAGCGGCACCAGTACCGGCACCAGAGCCTGGCCAAGGCTGGCGCGCTCCCAGGCCTCACGCCAGGGATTCGGGTCTTCCCACAGCAGCATGCCGGAGTCCGGCGACTGCCAGAGCGGCAGCACCAGCACCGGCTGGCTGGGCGTCGTCACCGACGGGAGGTCGGCGCGCGCCAGCAGGGCCTGAATCTCGGCCGGGTTGAAGCGCACCACCATTTTGGCGATATAGCGCACGCCAGACGCCCGCTCGTCGCGCACCTCGAAGCCCTGCACCAGAGTATCCAGCGCCGCACCGGACGGAGCGGCTGGCAGCCTGCCGTGCACCGATTCCGGCGTCAGCTTCTCCAGCAGCATCCTGAAGGCGGCGCGCTGGCCTTCCGCATAGGCCTGCTCGCGCGCGGCAACGGCGCTGCCGGCCGTCACATCGACCGGCACGCCCTCCACCGTATAGAGCCTGGCAGCCGACTGCGCGGCAGCCGTCCCGGCCCCGGCCAGAAGCCCGCCAAGAGCCAGCAGGCCGATCAGAACGAGGTGGGCCGAAACCCTGTGGCGATGCACCATTGCAAAGCGTCCCGTATTCGTTATTGTCTGGCCGCCCGACGCTCCGGCACGGCCCTCTTGGGGTCATAACGGCCAGACGCGGCGCTTGATCCACTTACTTCGCAAAATGGGGGCGAAGAGCACCCCATCGCAAGGGCTTATATCCGATGGCGGGTGACGACACCACCAACCAGGCCTCCCAGAACCAGAAGGCCGGCCGAAACACCCTCACCTACCGCGATGCGGGTGTCGATATCGATGCCGGCGACGCGCTGGTCGAGGCGATCAAGCCGCTGGCCAAATCCACGGCGCGGCGCGGCGCCGATGCGGCGCTGGGCGGGTTCGGCGCGGCCTTCGACCTGAAGGCTGCCGGCTTCACCGATCCGATCCTGATCGCCGCGACCGACGGCGTTGGCACCAAGCTGAAGGTCGCCATCGACAGCGGCCATCACGCGACGGTTGGCATCGACCTCGTCGCCATGTGCGTGAACGACCTTGTCGTGCAAGGGGCGGAGCCGCTGTTCTTCCTGGATTATTACGCTACCGGCAAGTTGGAGCCGGCGGTCGCCCGCGATGTCGTCGCCGGTATCGCCGAGGGTTGCCGGCAGGCCGGCTGCGCGCTGATCGGCGGCGAGACGGCGGAAATGCCGGGCATGTACGGCAAGGGCGACTACGATCTTGCCGGCTTCGCCGTGGGTGCTGTCGAACGCGACCGGCTGCTGACCGGCGATGGTGCCGCCGAGGGCGATATCCTGCTGGGCCTTGCTTCCAGCGGCGTGCATTCCAACGGCTATTCGCTGGTGCGCCGCGTGGTCGCCGATCTGGGCGTGGATTACGAATTCCCCGCACCCTTCGACATGGACCAGACGCTGGGCGCAGCGTTGCTGGCGCCGACCCGCATCTATGTGAAATCCTGCCTTGCCGCCATCGCTGCGGGCGGTAAGGACGGCGTTAAGGCGCTTGCGCATATCACCGGCGGCGGCCTGGTCGAGAATCTGCCGCGCGTCTTCCCCGACAGCCTGTCCGCCCATATCGACGGCACCAGCTGGGCCATCCCGCCGGTGTTCGGCTGGCTGGCGAAGGCCGGCGGCGTCGATCCCGCCGACATGCCGCGCACCTTCAACTGCGGCATCGGCATGGTGCTGGTGGTCGCCCCCAGTGCGGTCGAGACCGTCACCGCCGCCCTGGAGCAGGTTGGTGAGACGGTGTTCCGCATCGGCCGCATGGTCCCTCGCGAAGAGGCCGGCAAGCCCGTGCTGATCGACGGTCTGGAGGCACGGTGGAACGGCTGAAGGTCGCGGTGCTGATCTCCGGCCGGGGCAGCAACCTGCAATCGCTGATCGATGCCTGCGCGACCCCGGATTTTCCGGCGGAAATCGTGCTGGTGCTGTCCAACAAGGCAGATGCCTACGGGCTGACCCGCGCCGAACAGGCCGGCATTCCGACCAGGGCAATCTCGCACAAGGGCTTCCCAGACCGCGACAGCTTCGACTCGGCGGTGCATGACGCCATCATTGCTGCCGGCGCCAATTTCGTCTGCCTGGCCGGCTTCATGCGGCTGCTGACGCCCGGCTTCGTCGGCAAGTGGCACGACCGGATGCTGAACATCCATCCCTCGCTGCTGCCGGCCTTCAAGGGGCTGCACAGCCATGAGCGCGCGATCGAGGCAGGCTGCCGCTTCACCGGCTGCACCGTGCATTTCGTGCGCGCCGAAATGGATGACGGCCCCATCGTCGTGCAGGCCGCCGTGCCGATCCATCAGGACGACACGCCGGATGATCTGTCCGCCCGCGTACTGGAGGCAGAGCATCGCTGTTATCCGCTGGCGCTGCGCCTGGTCGCCGAGGGCCGGGTGACCATCGAGGGCATGCGGGTGCTGGTGGACGGCATCGCCTCCCCCGCCGACCCCACGATCAACCCGCTGGGGTAGGGTTCTCCCTCTTCTTCTTCATTCCCCAATGCCCTTCGAGACGCCGGCTTGTCGCCGGCTCCTCAGGGCGAGATCATGGCTGGAATGCCGGCGGAGCCCCCTATCACTCTGTCCGTCACCCCCGCATTTATTGCGGGGGTCCAGACCTCCGCTTACTGAAACTCTGTCGAGTAAGCTGAACCCTGGATTCCCGGCACAAGGCCGGGAATGACGACGGGAAATGAGGCGGCCTTTCCCCCTCACCCAGCTCCGGCTAATTCGCTTTCGCTCACAAGGCTGCGCAACCCTCTCCCTCCAGGGGAGAGGGAAGTAAGAGGGGGCAACTTTGTAACCCTCTCCCCTCGCGGGAGAGGGTGGTGAGCGTCAGCGAACCGGGTGAGGGGGAATTAATCTATTTCTTCCGCTTGTCACGGAAGCGCTTGGCGGCGCCTGCAAGGTCCGTCTGCTTGCCGCGCGCGACCGACAGCGCGTCCGCCGGCACATCCTTGGTGATGGTGCTGCCCGCCGCCACCATGGCGCCGTCGCCCACACTCACCGGGGCGACCAGCGCCGAGTTGGAGCCGATGAAGACCCCCTCCCCGATCTCCGTGCGGTGCTTGGCGAAGCCGTCATAATTGCAGGTGATGGTGCCGGCGCCGATATTGCTGCCGGCACCAACCGAGGCATCGCCCAGATAGGTCAGGTGATTGGCCTTCGCCCCCTTGCCGAGGCTGGCATTCTTCACCTCGACGAAATTCCCCACATGGGCATCCGGTCCGATAACCGCCCCTGGCCGCAGCCGCGCATAGGGGCCGACCACCGCGCCGCTCTCCACCCTTGCCCCTTCCAGATGGCTGAAGGCGCGGATTTCGACCCTGTCCGCCACCTCAACCCCCGGCCCGAACACGCAGAACGGCCCGATGGTCACGTCGCGGCCCAGCTTCGTGTCCCAGCACAGATGCACGCTGTCCGGGTCAGCCAGGGTGGCGCCATTTTCCATCGCCCGGCGGCGCAGCGCCTGCTGCGCGATCTTCTCCGCCGCCGCAAGGTCCATGCGGGTGTCGATGCCCATCACTTCCGTTTCCGGACATTCCACCACGGCGCAGGCATGGCCCCGCGCCCGCGCCGCCGCGATGATGTCGGTCAGGTAATATTCGCCCTTGGCATTGTCGTTGCCGATGGCGCCCAGCAATGTCCGCAGCAGCGCTGCATCGATGGCCATATAGCCGCCATTACAGAGGCTTATGGCGCGTTCTTTAGGCGATGCCTCGGCAAACTCCACGATCCGCTCCAGTCCGCCGGCAGTGTCCGTGACCAGCCGCCCATAGCGCGCCGGGTCGGCCGGGCGGAAACCCACCACCACCACGGCGGCCCCGGCCTCGCGCTTTGCCAGCATGGCGCGCAGCGTCGCCTCGGAGACGAAGGGGTCGCCGCCGGCCAGCGTCAGCACGGTGCCCTGATCGAAACCGTCCAGCGCCGGCAGCGCCGCCATCACCGCATGGCCGGTACCGAGCGGCGGGTCCTGCAGTGCGGTCGCGTGCGGCGCCACCGCCTTCGCCACCGCCTCGCCCTCCCGGCCTGTGACCACCACGATGCGGGCCGGTTCAAGCGCCTCCACTGTCGCCAGCAGATGTCGGATCATCGGCCGACCGGCGATCGGGTGCAGCACCTTCGGCAGGTCCGACTTCATCCGCGTGCCCTTGCCGGCGGCAAGGATCACGGCGGCGACAGGCTGGCTCGGCTGGTAATCGCTCATCGTCAAAGACCTTGGATCATCGGGACTTCCGGTTCTATCGTTGCGCGCCTTCCACAGCAACGTCCTTGAGTGCCCTATGTCCCGCACCGCCCTCGCCTTCGACCTCGACGGCACGCTGATCGACAGCGCGCCCGACCTGTGCGCCTCGCTGAACCGGGTGCTGACCGAACTGGACCGCCCGCATGTAACTCTCGCACAGGTAAAAGGCTTCATCGGCGATGGTGTGCGGCTGCTGGTGGGCCGGGCGCTCGCCGCGACCGGTGATGAGGCGCCGGAAGAAGAAACCGTCCGCTATGTTGCGCGGTTTCTGGAGATTTACGAGGCGATCCCGGCCACACCGGCGCAGCTCTATCCCGGCGTGGCGGAGACGCTGGGGCGGCTGAAGGCCGGCGGGTACCGGCTGGGCCTCTGCACCAACAAGCCGCAGCAGGCGACCGAGACCCTGCTGCCGCAGCTTGGTCTGGACGGTGTGTTCGACTGCGTGGTCGGCGGCGATGCGCTGCCGGTGCGCAAGCCCGATGCCGGGCATCTGCAGGCCGTACTGGAGCGGCTGGGCGGCACGCGGGCCAGCAGCGCGATGATCGGCGACAATGAGAACGATTCCGCCGTCGCGGTGGGCTGCGGCGTGCCCTTCATCGCCATGGCCTATGGCTATCCGCGGGTGCCGGTGGCGGAGCTGGGCGCCGCGCTGGTGCTGGAGCGTTTCGCCGACCTGCCGGAGGCGCTGATAACCCTCGGTTAGGCCGCCTCGTCGAGCAACGCCATCACCTTCTCGGCAATCGCCAGCGAGGAGGTCACCCCCGGCGATTCGATGCCGTAGAGCGCGATATGGTTGGCGATGCCGTGATCCTGCGGCCCCTGGATCATGAAGTCCTTGGCCGGCTCGCCTGGTGCCTGGATCTTCGGGCGGATGCCGGCATAGCCCGGCTGCAGCGACCCATCTGGCAGGCCCGGCCAGTATTTCCGCACGGCGGCGTAGAATTTCTCCGCCCGGCCCGGATCGACATCGTAATCGATGCCATCGATCCATTCGACGTCCGGCCCGAAACGGCACTGCCCTCCAAGGTCCAGCGTCACATGCACACCAAGGCCCGCCTGTTCCGGTGCCGGATAGATCAGCCGACTGAACGGCGTCTTCACGCCGGACAGCGTGTAGTAATTGCCCTTGCAGAAATAGGCCGGCGGCACGGTCTCCGCCGGGATGCCCTCAATGGCGCGGCCCAGCGCCTGCGCATACAGCCCCGCCGCATTCACCAGAATATCGCAGGACAGCGCCATCGGGCTGTCGCCGCCGGTCTCGATCTCAAACCCTCCGTTCCCGCGCACCCGGCCCGACAGGACCGGCGTGTGGAAGGCCAGCATCGCGCCATGGTCCTCCGCCTCGCCCTGCAGTGCCAGCATGTAGGAATGGCTGTCCAGGATGCCGGTCGAGGGCGAAATCAGCGCGCCGACGCTTTCCACCGCCGGCTCCAGCGCCTTCACCTGTGCCGGTGTCAGCCATTCCAGGTCCGGCACGCCATTGGCCGCCGCGCGCTGTTTGATCTGTTCCAGCGCCGGCATCTGGTCGTCCGAGGTGGCGACGATCAGCTTGCCCAGCCTACTGTGGGGCACGCCCCGGCTTTCCATGAAGTCGTAGAGCAGATGCTTGCCGCGCACGCACAGCTCCGCCTTCAGGCTGCCCGGCGGATAATAGATGCCGGCATGCACCACCTCGGAATGGCGGGAGCTGGTCTCGGTGCCGATGGCCTCGGTCTTTTCCAGCACGATCACCTCGCGGCCGGACAGCGCCAGCGCCCGCGCGACGGCGAGCCCGACGACGCCGGCGCCGACGACGATGCATTCAACATGATCGCTCATCGCGCCGCTCCCCCGCTTCGCCGGGAGTAATTGCCGCGTTTCCGCAGCTTCGCTACTGTCGTTGGAATACAAGCAAGGGTCACTGTCGATGCCACTCGATATCGTTCACTCGGTATGCCCGCACGACTGCCCCAGCACCTGCGCGCTGGAGGTCGAGCGGCTGGATGCCCACACCATCGGACGGGTGCGGGGCGCGCAGGACAATAGCTACACCGCCGGAGTCGTCTGCGCCAAGACCGCAAGATATGCAGAACGCGTGCATCATCCAGACCGGCTGGCGAAACCGCTGCGCCGCACCGGCGAAAAAGGCAGCGGAAGCTGGCGGGAAATCAGCTGGGAAGACGCGCTGAACGAGATCGCCGATGCCTTCCTGAAGGCCGCCCAGCGCCACGGCAGCGAGACGGTCTGGCCGTTCTACTATGCCGGCACGATGGGGCTGGTACAGCGCGACGGCATCAACCGGCTGCGCCATGTCATGCGCTATTCCGGCCAGCATTCGACCTATTGCAACGCCCTCTCCGACGCCGGCTGGCTGGCCGGCACCGGCCGCAAGGGCGGCCCGGATTCGCGGGAGATGGCGGAAAGCGACCTGATCGTCATCTGGGGCGGTAACCCGGTGCACACCCAGGTCAATGTCATGACCCATGTGACCCGCGCCCGGAAGGAGCGGGGCGCGAAGCTGGCGGTCATCGACACCTACCGCACCGCGACCGCCGAGCAGGCCGATATCTTCCTGTGCGTGAACCCCGGCACCGATGCGGCGCTGGCCTGCGGCATCATGCAGGTGCTGTTCGCCGAAGGCTTCGCCGACCGCGACTATCTCGCCCGCTATACCGATGTGCCGGCGGAACTGGAAGCCCATCTCGCAAGCCGCACGCCGGAATGGGCGGCGGCGATCTGCGGCGTACCGGCGGAGGATATCCGCGCCTTTGCAAGGCTCTACGGGGCAACGCCGCGCAGTTACATCCGCGCCGGCTATGGCTTTACCCGCAGCCGCAACGGTGCTGCGCAGATGCATGCCGTCACCTGCCTGCCGGCGATCACCGGCGCCTGGCAGCATAAGGGCGGCGGCGCGCTCTATGGGCAGAGCGCCATCTACCGCTGGGACAAGAGCCTGATCGAGGGGCTGGACCGAGTTGACCCCTCGGTGCGGATGCTGGACCAGTCGCAGATCGGCCGGGTGCTGACCGGCAATGCGGAGGCCCTGCGGAACGGCCCGCCGGTCACGGCGCTGCTGATCCAGAACACCAACCCAGCCACGGTGGCGCCGGAAAGCCTGCTGGTGAACAAGGGCCTTCGCCGCGCCGGCCTGTTCACCGTGGTGCATGAACAGTTCATGACCGAGACCGCGCAGTTGGCCGATATCGTACTGCCAGCCACGACGTTCCTGGAGCATGACGATCTCTACCAGGCGAGCGCACACTCCTACATCCAGATCGGCCGCAAGGCGATCGAGCCTTATGCCGAGGCGCGAGAAAACCACTGGGTGATCTGCGAACTGGCGAAAAGGCTGGGCGCCGAGCATCCCGGCTTCAATATGAGTGCCTGGGAGATGCTGGATACCACCCTACTGGCATCCGGCTGGCCGGACGCGGAAACCGTCTGGCAGAAACACTGGCACGACGCCATCGGCGATTTCGAGACCATGCATTTCCGCAATGGCTTCGGCCATCCGGACGGCAAATTCCGTTTCCGGCCGGACTGGGCGGCGATGGGCACGCATAATGCCGGGCTGCCGCCCCTGCCCGACCATTGCGGACTGATCGACAGTGCGACGGCGGACCGGCCCTTCCGGCTGGTCACCGCACCGGCCCGCAACTTCCTGAACACCAGCTTCACCGAGACGCCGACCAGCACGAAGCGGGAGGGACGACCGACCCTGATGATCCATTCAGGCGATATGGCCGACCTCGGCCTGTCGGACGGGCAGCTCGTCCGTATCGGCAATGACCGCGCCAGCGTCGCCCTGCATGCCAAGCCGTTCGATGGCGTGAACCGGGGCACGCTGATCTGCGAGAGCGTGTGGCCGAATCATGCCTTCGTGGAGGGGGTGGGCATCAACGCGCTGGTCAGCGCCGATCCGGGCGGGCCGAATGGCGGTGCCGTGTTCCACGATACTTCGGTGTGGCTAAGAGACGCAGAGTAACTGATCGCTTGCACACAAACACAACCCAAAGTATGAAGATAACATAACGACAACGAGATTTAGTCGCGCCATGTCGCTCGCCGAGTCCACGCCCCTTCCTGAAGAAGACAGCTGGCCACCCGCCAAACCGGCCCATGTCATCGTGGTCGGAAACGAGAAAGGCGGCTCCGGCAAGTCCACCACGGCCATGCACATCATCGTCTCGCTGCTGCGCGACGGTTATGAGGTGGGCACCCTGGATCTGGACGCCCGCCAGGGAACGCTGACGCGCTATATCAACAACCGGCGCCGGTCTGCCGCCGCCGGGGAACCGCTGCCCCTGCCCCGCCACCAGTTCCTGCAGCCCAGCGAACTGCCGACGCGCGCGGAGGCCGAGGCGGAGGACCGGGACCGGTTCGACCAGCTCTATGCCGAAATGCGCGTGCTGTGCGATTTCGTCGTGATCGACACGCCGGGTGCGAACACCTATCTCGGCCGTCTCGCGCATTCCCACGCGGATACGCTGGTCACGCCGATGAATGACAGCTTCCTCGATCTCGACATGCTGGCGACAGTCGATGCCACCGGCCGCAATGTCGAGAAACTGTCGGTCTATAGCGAGATGGTGTTCGAGCAGCGCAAGGCGCGCATGCAGCGTGACCGCAGCTCCATCGACTGGGTGGTGGTGCGCAACCGGCTGTCCAACCTGAATGCCCGCAACAAGCAGGACATCGCCGATGTGATGAACGCGCTGACCCGGCGCGTCGGCTTCCGCATGGCGCCGGGCATCAGCGAGCGCGTGATCTACCGCGAGCTGTTCCCGCGCGGGCTGACCATGCTGGACCTGCTGGAAGCCGGCGAAAGCGCCAGCATGTCGCATGTCGCCGCAAGGCAGGAAGTTCGTGCGCTGGTCGAGGCGCTGGCCCTGCCGGAGCGCCAGCCCAAGCAGCAGCGCCGCGCCGCCGAGTAACCTTCTGCCTGCCGGCTGATCGGGCTGGAAGTTTGCCCTGCCACACCAACATAATGGGAAGCGGATTTCCCGTTGGAATGGCGGAGCTTCATGGTTTCCGACAAGACGAAACTGCCCGGCACGGGCACCAGGACGCTGTCCAGCCAGTCGCAGGTGGAGGCCTTCCTGCAACGGCTCGCGGCCACCCCGAAGCCGGTGCCGCAGGGTCGGCGCGGGCGGTTGATCTTCGCCATGGACGCCACCGCAAGCCGCCAGCCGAGCTGGGATACCGCCTGCCAGATCCAGGGCGAGATGTTCCGCGAAACGGCCGCGCTCGGCGGACTCGATATCCAGCTCGCCTATTATCGCGGCTTCCATGAATTTGACGCCAGCCCGTGGCTGTCCGACGCCGAGGCGCTGCTGGGCCGGATGACATCGGTGCAGTGCCGCGGCGGGCAGACCCAGATCGGCCGGCTGCTGCAGCACACGATTGCGGAAACCCGGCAGGACAAGGTGCAGGCGCTGGTCTTCGTCGGCGACTGTTTCGAGGAGGATATCGACCGCGTCTGCCAGATCGCCGGGGAGCTGGGCCTGCTGGGCGTGCCCGCCTTCCTGTTCCACGAAGGCGGAGAGCCCGTCGCGCGCCGCGCCTTCGAGGAGATCGCCCGGCTGACCAAGGGCGCCTATTGCCCGTTCGACGCCTCCAGCGCGCAGCAGCTCCGCGACCTCTTATCCGCCGTCGCAGTCTATGCGGCGGGCGGTTACCGGGCGCTGGAATCCTATGGCAAGCGCAAGGGCGGGGCCGCGCTGATGCTGACAAGCCGGCTGGGACAGGCGTAAAACCGGGCGATGCCATATCTCATTCTCGGCCTCGCCCTGCTGCTCGGACTGCTGCTGGTCGCACGCTGGCTGGCCAGCGCCGAACCGAAGAAGGTTGCCAGCGCGCTGAAATGGTCCGCTGCCGTCCTGCTGGTCGCCGCTGTCGGCATCCTGTTCGTGCGCGGGCAGCTGGGCTATCTGATTGCCCTCGCCGGCGGCCTGATCCCCTTCATCCTGCGCTGGCGCGGCATCCTGCAATCGGTACGGAATGCCGCCAAGGCGGCGCAGGGTCCGACACGGGGCCAAAGCTCGGAGATCGTCACCCGGCTGCTGTCCATGCGCCTCGACCATGACAGCGGCGAAATGCATGGCCATGTGCTGGAAGGTCCGTTCCGCAACCGCTCGCTGGACACGTTGAGCGACGCCGAAATGGCCGCGCTGCTGAGCGAGTGCCATGGCGCCGACGCGCAATCCGCACAGGTGCTGGAAGCCTATCTCGACCGGATGCGCGGGCCGGACTGGCGCGAGAGCTTTGGGGCAGAAACCGCGTCGGAAGAGCCCCGACAGCCAGCTGGCGGATCGATGACAGCCGACCAGGCCCGCGAGATTCTGGGGGTCGGACCCGACGCCACGCCGCAGGAGATCCGCGAGGCCCACCGCCGGCTGATGCTGGCGAACCACCCAGACCATGGCGGCTCCACCTACCTCGCCGCGCAGATCAACCGCGCCAAGGACGTGCTGCTGGGGAAGAAGTAGCGGGTTCCGTGGCTCTTACGCGATGATGTCGGGCAGCAGCTCGGATTCCACGCGGGCGATCAGGTCCTTCAGGATCAGCTTGCGCTTTTTCAGGCGCTGCAGCTTGATCTGGTCGAACGGTACCTGCTCGGACAGGCGGGCGATCACCTCGTCGAGATCCCGGTGCTCGGTGCGCAGCTCTTCGAGCCGCTCCTTCAGGCGATCTTCGTCTTCGCTCATGGCTGGCGTAATCCAAATCGGTGCCGGCGGCGGCGTCCCCCCCTGTCGCCGCGGCCCTACTTTCTGCTTTATTGCCAGACTCCTGACCGCAGGAAAAGGGTAAGCTTCGACGCATGAGCAAGAAACACATCGGTATCCTGACCAGCGGCGGCGATTGCGCCGGCCTCAATGCCTGCATCCGCGCCGTCACGCTGCATGCCTGCCTTGGCCAGGGCTGGCGCGTGACCGGCATCCGCTATGGCACAGCCGGCCTGATGCAGACACCGCCACAGACCGTGGAACTGACCCCCGAACTGTTCGACACCAGCTATCTGCGCCGCGCCGGCACGCTGCTGGGATCGGTTAACACCGGCAATCCCTTCGCCTTCCCGATGCCGGATGGCAGCCGCAAGGACCGTTCGGAGGAGGTGATCGCCGGCTACCGCTCGCTGGGGCTGGACGCGCTGATCGGCATTGGCGGCGATGGCAGCCTCGCCATCCTGCGCCGGCTGGCGCAGCAGGGCGGCATTCCGCTCGTCGGCATTCCCAAGACCATCGACAATGACGTGGCGCAGACCGAGAACGCGCTGGGCTATGCGACGGCCGTGCAGGTCGCCATCGAGGCGCTGGACCGGCTGCAGCCGACGGCGGCCAGCCATGACCGCGTGATGGTGCTGGAGGTGATGGGCCGCGATGCCGGCCATATCGCGCTGAATGCCGGCATTTCCGGCGGGGCTGACGTGATCCTGATCCCGGAAATCCCCTACAGCGCCGAAAAGGTGGCGGAAAAGGTGAAGGCGGTACGGGCCGCCGGGCGCAACTTCGCCCTCATCATCGTTGCCGAGGCGGTCCGGACCGAGGACGGAACCGCCATCATGCAGACCCATGGAAGCGGCGAAACCCGCTATGGCGGTATCGGCCAGTATATCGGTGAGGCGGTGGAGCGGCTGACCGGGGCGGAGGTGCGCGTGACCGTGCTAGGCCATGTGCAGCGCGGCGCCGAGGCGGTACCACAGGACCGGCTGTTGGCCAGCGTGTTCGGCGCGCATGCGGTGGATATGGTGGCCGCCGGCCGGTTCGACCGCATGGTCGCCTGGCAGAACCGCCAGACGGTGGAAGTGCCGCTCACCGAGATCGTGGACAAGTCGCACCGCGTCGATCCCGAGGGGGTGATGGTGGAAACCGCCCGGCAGCTCGGCATCTCCTTCGGGGACTAGCCATGCCTTCGGCGCACTCGCCTTCAGCTTCTGACTTCTGGTCCTTTTCGCTGGATTTTTATGGCCGGCCCGGCGTGGCAGAGGCCTGCCTGGCACTTCAGGACAGCCACGGGCTGGATGTGAATCTGCTGCTCTATTGCTGCTGGCGCGGCGATACGCTGAGCGCGGCACAGATCAAGGCCGCCATTGACCTGACCGCCCCCTGGCGCGCGGAGATCGTGCAGCCCCTGCGCGCCCTGCGCCGCCGGCTGAAACCCGGCTTCCCGCCCTTCCCCGATGCCGGAGTGCAGGACCTACGCAAGCGCATCGCCGATGCGGAGCTGGAGGCCGAAAGGCTACAACAGCAGGCACTGGACGCGCTGGCGCGGCAGGACGGGCCCGTTCCCCCGCCCGCCCGGCAGGCTGCCGTGGCCAACTTGCGGCTTCTGGCGGCACTTTGCGATGCGGAAGACAGCATCAGCCAGCTTGACCATCTGGCCAGCCATCTCGACTGACCGATGATATTTGTTCTGCTTTTGTTCTTTTCATGCTAGAGCTACCCGTCCGATAATCCCGGACGAGATACCCAATGCTGCCGCGCACGCCCTATCTGAAATGGCTGTTTCTCGACCTGAACGCCTATTTCGCCAGCGTCGAACAGCAGGCGGAGCAAAGGCTGCGCGGCCGCCCGGTCGGCGTGCTGCCGCTGAAGTCGGAGACCACCTGCATCATCGCCGCCAGCTATGAGGCCAAGGCGCGCGGCGTGAAGACCGGCACCCCGGTGTGGGAGGCGCGCCGGCTGTGCCCCGGAATCATGCTGGTGCCGGCCCGGCACGAACTCTATGTCGAGTACCACCATCTGATCCTGAAAGAGATCAACCACCACATCCCGGTTTCCAGTGTCGGCTCCATCGACGAGATGGCCTGCGAGTTGCTGGGCGATGAGCGAGAGCCGGAAAAGGCCGTCGCCCTCGCCCGCCGGCTGAAGCGCGGCATCCTGGACAATGTCGGGGAATGCCTGCGCTGCTCCATCGGCATCGCGCCCAGCCGCTTCGCCGCCAAGGTCGCCAGCGACATGCAGAAGCCGGACGGGCTGGTGGTGGTGCGACCGGAGGAACTGCCGGACCGGTTCTTCAGCCTGGAACTGCGCGACCTTGCCGGCATCGGCCCGAACATGGAACGCCGGCTGAACGCCGCCGGGGTGTATTCGGTACGCGACCTGGCATCCTTGCAACCCAAGCATGCCCGGAAAATCTGGGGCAGCGTGGCCGGCGAGCGGTTCTGGTACGGGTTGCATGGCGTCGATATTCCGGAAGCCCCGCCAGCGGCGAAGCGGACGATCGGGCACAGCCGCATCCTGCCGCCCGCCATGCGCGCGCCGGACGAGGCGCGGCAGGTCGCAAGGCGGCTGCTGGCCAAGGCAGCCGGACGGCTGCGGCGCTACGGGCTGACCGCCTCGGCGCTGGCCTGCTCGGCGCGGCTGGAAACCGGGCTGCGCTGGGCCGGCGAGGCGCGGCTTGAGGCGACGCAGGACAGTTTCGCCTTGCTGGCCGCGTTCGAGGCGCTGTGGCGCGAGTATCGCCCGGTCGGCGGCACCGGGCTGGTGAAGAAGGTCTCGGTCACGCTGCTGGGGCTGGCGCCGGTCGAGCAGCAGGCGCCCGACCTCTTCGCCGCCGCCGAGCCCGGCCGCCAGCACCGCCAGAATCTCCGCGGCAAGCTGGCCGGCGCGCTGGACAGGCTGAACGGCAAATACGGCTCCGACACCGTCACGCTGGGGCTGCTGCCCAAGGTCGGGCTGGAATATGCCGGCGCCAAGGTGGCCTTCACCCGTATTCCCGAGCGGGAGGAATTCAGCGAGTGACGGCTTAAATCTTGTAGGCGACGCGCACCCCGCCCCAATGCCGGCCGCGCACGAAGATCGGCGCCGAACAATCCTTCATCATCGCAAACTGCCCGCCGCCCATGTCGCGGCGGTAGGTCTGCAGCAGGAAGGGCGTCGTGCTGCGCCCGGCCGCCAGCCCCACCCGGTCGTTGAACATCCGCCGGTTGCGGCAGTTGGCGGCGTTCCAGACCGGATCGCTGCCTTGCGGCTGCGAGAACTTGTTGTTGTGCGTCGGCAGGTAGCCGTTCTCGTCCACGCTGGCGCAGAACACGATGCGGCTGTCGCGCGCCGCCACCGGCTCCTGGATTGGTGGCAGCACCTTGTCGGTGAACAGGGTGAAGCGCGTCATGAACTGTTGCGGGT
This sequence comes from Oceanibaculum indicum P24, assembly GCF_000299935.1. Classification (NCBI taxonomy): domain Bacteria; kingdom Pseudomonadati; phylum Pseudomonadota; class Alphaproteobacteria; order Rhodospirillales; family Oceanibaculaceae; genus Oceanibaculum; species Oceanibaculum indicum. Next base: position 38,892 of record NZ_AMRL01000019.1, read on the forward strand.
TGCTGCCGGCGACCGGCTTGTAGTCACGATCGAACAGATCGGCCTCGGTAACCGTACCGGCGGCGATGCCGGCCTCGAACGCCTCGCCGATCCGCCGCGCCGCTTCCTTCGCCATGTCGATGAAGGGCGTATCCAGCGTCTCGATGCCGGCCCCGGCGGTAATGGCGATCAGGCTTTCGGTCACGGTCACCAGCTTGTCGATCCGTTCCCGCGCCTTGGTGAGGTCGTGGCTGGAATGCTCGACATCCTCCGCCATCTCGTCGATGGCGGAAAGGAACTTCCCACAACGCTCATCGATCTCCCCGGCCGACGCCGTGATGACGGCCGTCTCATTGCCGACGCTGGAGATCGCCTCGCCCACCCCGGCCATGACATGACCGATGGATGACGCCCCCTCCCGTACCGCATCGGCCTTGGAGGCCGCCGATTCGCTGCGCTGGATCAGTTGGTCGGATTCCATCGCCAGCTGCGTGAGGGTGAGGTTGATATCCTGCGTCGCCGCCGCCGTCTGCCCGGCCAGCTGCTTCACCTCGGCGGCGACCACCGCGAACCCCTTGCCCGCATCGCCGGCACGCGCCGCCTCGATGGAGGCGTTCAGCGCCAGCAGATTGGTCTGCTTGGCAATGGTCGCAATCTCCTGCGCCACGGTGCCGACCTTGGCCAGCGCCTCGCGCAGCCCGTCCACCTGGGCGTGGATTTCCGCCACCGCCGAGACCAGGTCCTGAATATCGTTGATGGAGGTGCCGATCCGGTCACGCGACTCGGCGATCTGCCGCGAGGCCCCGTCAGTAACCTCCGAAACCGTGCGCGCGACCGCCGCGACCTGCTGGTTCTGCGCCGCCATCTCGGCGGCTGTCTTCCGGATATCCACGAAGACTTCCGCCTCGCGCTGCACGCGGCCATCGACATCGCCGACAGCACCCGAGATATCGGCGATCTCGATCCCCAGATCGCCCACCTGTTCGGCGATCTTCTGCAGCGCATCGCGTTCGACGCGGGCTGCTTTGCCTTGATGATCGTCCATCAAGGCCACTCCCTCTCCTTCGACTGCACTCATCTTCCCTGTAGCCCCGATTTTTTTGTTTTGGGGCATCAAGAATAACAGAGAAATGTTAATAAAGTGTCAGCCGAATATAAGACATACCCGCTGCTCCGGGCGGAGCGCTGAAGTTGTCAGGAGTGTTATCAAGCGGATAACCAGAAAAACTGTCCATCAGACTGTCAGAAAGACGGCGGCTCCATGCCAACAGCCCGCAGTGCCTCGCCCAGCGCCTGCTTCAGCCGTGCCAGCCCGGCCTCGTCCTTCGCCTCGCAGCGCGCGACCAGGACGTCCTGGGTGTTGGAGGCCCGCAGCAGCCACCAGCCATCCGCCGTCTTCACGCGCACGCCATCGACATCGTTCACCTCGACGCCGGGGCGGCCCTTCAACCATTCCTTCACCTCGCCCGCGACCTTGAATTTCCGCTCTTCGGCGCAGGGGAAGCGCAGCTCCGGCGTGTTCACCATCTCCGGCAGCGTGTCGCGCATCTCGGCCAGGCTCTGATCTCCATTGGCGAGGATCTCGATCAGACGGATGGCGGCATAGAGCGCATCGTCAAAGCCGTAATAGGTGTCGGCGTAGAAGATATGGCCGCTCATCTCGCCAGCCAGCGGCGACTTCACTTCCTTCATCTTGGTCTTGATGAGGGAATGGCCGGTGCGCCACATCAGCGGCTCGCCGCCGGCCTTGGCGATCTCGTCATACAGCGCCTGGCTGGCCTTCACATCGGCGATGATGGTGGCGCCGGGCCGTTCGGCCAGCATGGCGCGGGCCAGCACGATCATCAGCTGGTCGCCCCACAGGATGCGACCCTTGCCGTCGATCACGCCGATGCGGTCGCCATCGCCATCCAGCGCGATGCCGAGGTCGGCCTTGTGCTCGGCCACCGCCTCCATCAGCTGTTCCAGATTCTCCGGCACGGTCGGATCGGGATGGTGGTTTGGGAAGGTGCCGTCCACCTCGACATTCAGCAGCACATGGCTGGACGGTAGGCGCATGCAGATTTCGTTCACCAGCGGACCGCCGGCGCCATTGCCGCTGTCCCAGACGATCTTCAGCTGCCTGCCTTCGCGGTAATCCCGCATCAGCCGGTCGGCATAATCCTGCACGATGTCGTGCCGGCTGACCGCGCCCTGGCCGCTCTCGAAATCGCCGCTGGCCGCCAGCTTGCCCAGGCGCTGGATATCCGCGCCGAAGAACGGCTCGTGCCCCAGCATCATCTTGAAGCCGTTATAGTCCGGCGGATTGTGCGAGCCGGTCAGCATGATGCCGCCATCGGCATGCAGGTGATAGACGGCGAAATACAGCATCGGCGTCGGCCCGAGACCGATGCGGCGCACATCCACGCCGCTGGCCGCCAGCCCCTCGACTAGGGCGGCTTCCAGCATCGGCGAGCTGAGGCGTCCGTCATAGCCGACCGCGACCGACTTGCCACCCTTGCGCCGGACCAGCGTGCCGAAGCACCGGCCGATGGCGCGTGCATCCTCGGCGGAGAGCGTCTTGCCGACGATTCCGCGGATATCGTACTCGCGCAGGATGGTGGGGTCGAAGCGGTGTCCGGTCGCGTCAGCCGTATCGGTCATGAAGGCGTGCCTTCCTTTTTCTTTATTTTTCAAAGCCGGGCGTGGGGCGCCCGACGCAAGTATAGCGGAAACCGGCCTCGGCCATATCCTTCGGCTCATAGATATTGCGCAGGTCGATCATGACCGGCCGGGCGAGCGACTGTTTCATACGCTCAACGGACAGGCCGCGGAACTCGTTCCACTCGGTCAGCACCACCGCCGCGTCGGCCCCGTCCATCGCCTCGTAGGCGCCCTCGCACCAGGCGACACCCTCGATATGGCGCGCCGCCTCCTCCATGCCGACCGGATCATAGGCGCGGACCGTCGCCCCCGCCGCGATCAGCGCCGGCAGGATCACAAGGCTGGGCGCGTCGCGCATATCGTCAGTGTTCGGCTTGAAGGTGACACCCAGCACGGCGATGGTCTTGCCGGCGACGGAACCATCCATGAAGGCAACGATCTTGTCGGCCATCTGCCGCTTGCGCCGGTCATTGATGTCCACCACCGTCTCGACGATGCGCAGCGGGCTGCCAGCCTCCTGCGCGGTGCGCACCAGCGCCAGCGTATCCTTGGGAAAGCAGGAACCGCCATAGCCAGGTCCCGGATGCAGGAACTTGCGCCCGATGCGCCCGTCCAGGCCGATGCCCTTGGCAACATCGTGCACATCCGCGCCCAGCTTCTCGCACAGATCGGCGATCTCGTTGATGAAGGTGATCTTGGTGGCGAGGAAGGTATTGGCCGCGTATTTGATCATCTCGCTGGTCTCCAGCGAGGTCATGACGATGGGCGTCTCGATCAGGAACAGCGGCCGGTACAGCTCGCGCATCACCGCCTGCGCCCTCGGGCTCTCGGCGCCGATGACCACGCGGTCCGGCCGCATGAAGTCACCGATGGCCGCCCCTTCGCGCAGGAATTCCGGGTTGGAGGCGACATCGAAATCGGCATCCGGTCGTGTCTCCCGGATGATCCGCTCGACCTCGCGCCCGGTGCCGACCGGCACGGTGGACTTCGTGACCACCACCGTATAGCCGTCCATCGCCTCGGCGATTTCCTTGGCGGCAGCATAGACATAGCTGAGGTCGGCATGGCCATCACCGCGCCGACTGGGCGTGCCGACCGCGATGAAGACGGCATCCGCCGCCGCCACCGCCGGTTTCAGCTCGGTACCGAAGCTGAGCCGCCCGGCCTTCACATTGCCGGCGACCAGCGTATCCAGCCCCGGCTCGTAGATCGGCATCTCGCCCTGCAGCAGCCGGTCGATCTTGCCCTTGTCCTTATCGACGCAGGTGACGTCGAAACCGAACTCCGCAAAGCAGGCCCCCGAGACCAGGCCGACATAGCCTGTGCCGATTATCGCGACGCGCATGCCGTATTCTCCTGGCTCTCAAGCAAACCGGGTTTAGCGGTAGTTCTTCAGGATCTCGCGCAGATCGCCGGCCATGTCCTCGCGCTCCAGACCGAAGGCGATGTTCGCCTCCAGGAAGCCGATCTTGCTGCCGCAATCGAAGCGCTGGCCGTCGAAGCGCAGCCCGTGGAACGGGTGTTCGCCGATCATGTCCGCCATCGCGTCGGTCAGCTGGATTTCTCCGCCCGCGCCCTTCTGCCCCTTCGCCAGATGCTTGAACACATCGGGCTGCAGGATGTAGCGGCCGATGACGGCCAGGGTGGACGGCGCCTTGTCCGGTTCCGGCTTCTCGACCAGCCCCTTCACCTCGACCAGCCGGCCATCGGCGCTGGTCTCGCCGGGGGAGACCACGCCATAGGCCTTGGTCTGCTCCTTCGGCACATCCATGACCGCCAGGATGTTGCCGCCGGTCTCGTGATAGGCCTCGACCATCTGGGCAAGGCAGGATTCCTCGGCGAGGATCAGATCGTCGGCCAGCAGCACGGCAACCGGCTCGTCATCATCGACCAGCGTGCGTGCGCACCAGACGGCATGGCCCAGGCCCATCGGCTCCTGCTGGCGCAGATAGGCAACCTGGCCGGGACGCATCAGCATATCGTCCAGCAGCTTCAGCTCTTTCTCCTTGCCACGCTCGCGCAGAGAATCCTCCAGCTCGTAGGAATGGTCGAAATGATCCTCGATGGCGCCCTTGCCGCGCCCGGTCACGAAGATGAACTCCTCGATACCGGCGGCGCGCGCCTCGTCCACCGCGTACTGGATCAGCGGACGGTCCACGACGGGCAGCATCTCCTTCGGCATCGCCTTCGTCGCCGGCAAGAAACGGGTTCCCAGACCACCGACCGGGAAGATTGCCTTGCGCACGGGTTTTGCCATTGGATACTCCTAATGTTGCGGTACGGGCTTGTTGCAGTGCAAACGCGCGGGGATGGAAAGACGTTCCGAAGCAAAGGCCACAATTAAGGTAATTCGATACCTTGAACGGCAACCCTGCGGCTCTCTCCCGACCCTCCTTAAACTGCGCCAGCTGGCCCGGAATTGGCCCTCTATGTGCCACAGACCGGGGGCATGAAGCAACCGCCGCCCCGGAACCGGACCCTTCGCACCTGCGCACTTGCCAGCCCATTGGCACCCCCTATAATGCCGCGCTTTCCCGTTTCGCGGGCCGCAGCCGGCCCGTGCAGACCCCACCCTGAAGAGGGAGCCTGCAGGGCGTGACGAAAGCAGACGACAAGCCGGTGGTCGGCATCATCATGGGCAGCCAGTCCGACTGGCCGACCATGCGCCATGCCTCGGAGATTCTGGAGCGGCTGCGCGTGCCCCACGAATGCCGTATCGTCTCCGCCCATCGCACGCCCAAACGCCTGGTGGAGTATGCCGAGACAGCGCGGGCACGCGGGCTGAAGGCCGTGATCGCCGGGGCCGGCGGCGCGGCGCACCTGCCCGGCATGGTTGCCTCCATGACGGCGCTGCCGGTGTTCGGCGTGCCCATCGAGAGCAAGGCGCTGTCCGGCATGGACAGCCTGCTGTCCATCGTGCAGATGCCCGGCGGCGTGCCGGTCGGCACGCTGGCCATCGGCAAGGCGGGCGCCATCAATGCGGCGCTGATCGCGGCTTCCGTCATTGCCCATCTGGACCCGAAGGTGGCCGCAGCGCTGGACGTGTTCCGCGCCGAACAGACCGACAAGGTCGCCGAGATTCCCAGCGACGAAGCGTAGAAGCATGGCAGGCAAGGACATTATCGCCCCCGGCGCCACCATCGGCATGCTGGGCGGCGGGCAGTTGGGGCGGATGACCGCACTGGCCGCCGCCAATCTGGGCTACAAGGTGCATGTGCTGACACCCGAGCAGGACAGCCCGGCCGGGCAGGTCTGTGCCGCCGCCACCATCGCCGACTATACCGACCGGGCCGCGCTGGAAACCTTCGCGGCCTCCGTCGATGTGGTGACCTACGAGTTCGAGAATGTGCCGGTCGAGGCCGCCGACTTCCTGATGGAGAGAGTGCCGGTGCGGCCCGGCGCGGAGGCGCTGCGCGTCGCGCAGGACCGGCTGCGCGAGAAGGAGTTCGCCGCCAATCTGGGTATCGGCACGGCCCCGTTCCGCGCTGTCGGCGCCGCCGACGAACTGGCCGCCGCCATCGCCGCCATCGGCACGCCATCAGTGCTGAAGACGCGGCGCATGGGCTATGACGGCAAGGGCCAGACCAAGATCCTGCCCGGCACCAATCCGGATGACGCCTGGGCGGCCATCGGCGGGCAGCCGGCGATCCTGGAGGGTTTCGTCAGTTTCCGCATGGAAATCTCGGTCATCGTGGCGCGCGGGCTGGACGGCCGGACGCTGTGCTATCCGCCGGTCGAGAACCGCCATGTGAACCATATCCTGGACACCACCATCGTCCCGGCGCCTATCCCGCCCGCGCTCGCCGCCGAGGCGGAGGAAATTGCCCGCAAGATGGCCGAAGCGCTGGATCTTGTCGGACTGCTGGCGGTCGAGATGTTTGTCACGGAAGACGATCACGTATTGATGAACGAGATCGCGCCCCGGCCGCACAATTCCGGCCACTGGACGATGGATGGCTGCGTGACCAGCCAGTTCGAGCAGATGGTACGCGCGGTGTGCGGCCTGCCGCTAGGATCGGTCGAACGCTTCGGCGATGCCGAGATGAAGAACCTGATCGGCGACGAGGCCCATGACTGGCTGGAAATTCTCCGCGACCCCGCCGCGAAGCTGCATCTCTACGGCAAGGCGGAAGCCCGCCCCGGCCGCAAGATGGGCCATGTGAACCGGATCGTGCGGAAGTAGGGTTGGGTATATTCACCTTCTCACCCAGTTCCCCAAGGGCGAGGGAAGAAAGTGAATTCACACTGAATTTCTATTTCTCCGACCGTCATTCCCGGCCTTGTGCCCATGGGGGTTCCGGGAATCCAGGGTTCAGCCTGCTCAACGGACATCCAGTAAGCGGGGGCCTAGCCCCCCGGTACAAGACCGGGGGTGACGGATCGAGTGAGTGGCGGGCGTCTCGAAGGGCAATGGGGGGCAATGCAGCCCACTACTCCGCCGCCTTGGCTGCGTCCTCCGGGTCGGGGCGCTTCTCGCGCATGGTGACGAACTCCTCCGCCGCCGTCGGGTGAATGCCGATGGTGGCGTCGAAATCCGCCTTGGTCGCGCCTGCCTTCACAGCAATGCCGATGCCTTGCACGATCTCTGGCGCGTCAGCGCCAACCATGTGGCAACCGACCACGCAGCCGCTGCCGGCATCGACCACCAGCTTCATCATGGTGCGCTCGTCGCGGCCTGAGAGCGTGTGCTTCATCGGCTTGAAGCGCGAGACATAGACATCGACCTTGTCATAGGTCAGGCGCGCCTGTTCCTCGCTCATCCCAACCGTGGAGACCGGCGGTTGGCTGAACACGGCGGCCGGCACGTTGGTGTGGTCCACCTTGCGCGGCTTGCCGCCGAACACCGTATCGGCAAAGGCGTGGCCCTCGGCGATGGCGACCGGGGTCAGGGCGATGCGGTCGGTCACGTCGCCCACGGCATAGATATTCTCCACCGTGGTGCGGGAATATTCGTCCACCGCGATAGCACCCGCCTTGTTGAGGTGCACGCCGACTTCCTCCAGCCCGATGCCCTTCGTGTTGGGCGCGCGGCCGGTGGCGTACATCACCGCATCGCAGGCGATGGTCTCGCCCGAGTCGGTCAGCAGGCTGAGCCCGTCCTTCGTCTTCTCGATGCTGCGGATGTTGGTGTTCGGCACCAGCGTGATGCCCTGCTTGGTCAGTTCCTCGGTCAGGGCGGCGCGCACATCCTCGTCGAAGCCGCGCAGCGGCAGGTCACGGCGGATAACCAGCTGAACGTCGGCGCCCAAGCCATTGAAGATACCGGCGAATTCCACCGCAATATAGCCACCGCCGACGATGACGATGCGGCGCGGCAGCGCCATCATCTCCAGCGCCTCGTTAGAGGTGATGGCATGCTCGATGCCCGGAATCTGCGGCATCTCCGGCCAGCCGCCGGTGGCCACCAGAATCTTGTCGGCGGTGTAGCGCTTGCCCGCCACTTCCACCGTATGCGCGTCGATCAGCGTGCCGCGCCCATCGATCAGTTCCACCCCGGCATCCTTCAGCAGCCGCAGATAGATGCCGTTCAGCCGGTCGATCTCGGTGTTCTTGCGCTCGATTAGCCGCGTCCAGTCATGCGCGCTTTCGCCGACAGTCCAGCCGAAGCCGGCAGCATCCTCGAAATCGCCATGGAAATGCGAGGCATAGACCAGCAGTTTCTTCGGCACGCAGCCGCGGATGACGCAGGTGCCGCCGACCCGGTAATCCTCGCAGATCGCCACGCGTGCACCGTGCCGCGCGGAAATCCGGCTGGCGCGCACGCCGCCTGACCCGGCGCCGATGACGAAGAGGTCGTAGTCGTAATCGGCCTTGCTGTCCTGGGCCATGATCTTCCTTTCCGGCTGCCGCCAGCCGCTGTTCCGGTTTTCACCGATATAGGCAGAGGCTAGCGCGGTGGCCAGGGAAGATCGAGGGGATGTGCCATGCCCCCTCCTCCTGCCCCGCTTTTACGCGGCCTTTTGAGCCGCCTTCACGGCGGACGCGCCGGCGATCTTGCCGAACACCGCGCCGGAGGTAAGGCCGGTGCCGCCCGGATAGTTGAAGTAGAACAGCCCGCCCACCAGTTCGCCCGCCGCGAAAAGGCCGGGGATCGGCTTGCCTTCCATGTCCAGCACGGCGGCCTCCTGGCTGACGCGCAGCCCGCCGAAGGTGAAGGTGATGCCGCAGGTGACGGCATAGGCCTCATAGGGCGGCTGGTCGATGGTATTGGCCCAATTCGATTTCTTCACCGCCAGACCTTCGGTGCCGCGGCCGTCCTTCACATTCGGGTTGAAGGGGATGTCCTGCCGGACCGCCGCGTTATAGGCCTTGATCTCCGCCAGCGCCGCCTCGGCATTCACATCATCCAGCTTCGCGGCCAGTTCCTCCAGCGTGTCCGCCGTCACCCTGGTCACCTGGCGGATGCGGTATTCGTCGCGCAGCAGGTGCGTGACCTTGGAATCGAAGATCTGCCAGGCGAACTGGCCCGGCTGTTCCAGGATCACGCGGCCGTATTTCGCATAGGTGTAGTTCCGGAAATCCGCCCCCTCATCGACGAAACGGCGGCCGGTCGCGTTCACCATGATGCCGAACGGGTAGCTGTGCTTCTGGAAGCCATCGCCGACCGCGAGATCGCCGAATTCCGGCGCATTGCGTTCCCACCCGACGGCGTGGCAGCCCGACCAGTTGCCATAGGGCTGGGCGCCGATCTCCAGCGCCATGCGGATGCCATCGCCCATGTTGAAGCGGCTGCCGCGCACCTTGGCGAGGTCCCAGCCCGGCCCCAGATAACGGGTGCGCCATTCCGAATTGGCCTCGAACCCGCCGGAGGCGATGACCACCGACTTGGACAATACCGGAATCGTCTTGCCGCCGCGCTTCACCTTCACCCCATGCACGCCGTCATCGTCATGGATCAGCGACACGGCGCGGCTTTCGTACCAGATGTCGATGCCGCGCTTGCCGGCGGAGTCGGTCAACGCCTCGACCAGGCCGGGGCCGCCGCCCCAGGCCTCCACCGTCAGCCCGCCCCAGAACTTGAACTTGCCATCCACCTTGAAGGCCTGCCGTCCATAGATCGGCACAAAGCGCACCCCCTTGGAGCGCATCCACAGCAGCGTGTCGAAGCTGCGTCGCACCAGCAGCTCGGCGAGGTCCGGGTTGGTGCGGTACTGCGTCACCCGGCCCATATCGTCGAAGAACTGATCCTCTGTATAGGTGCCGAAATCGGTATTCGCCTTCTCCTCTTCCGTCAGGTCAGGCATCAGTTTGGAGAGATCATCCACACCGTTATAGGCGACGCGCATGGCACCGGCCGTGAAGCTGCTGTTGCCGCCGGCCTCCTCCTTCGGTGCGGCCTCCAGCACCAGCACTTTGGCACCGTTTTCCTGCGCCGACAGGGCCGCACAGAAGGCCGCGTTCCCGCCGCCGATGACCACGACATCATACTCGCCCGACATGTCCGCTCCGTTCCTGGCTGTTCTTCCGCACGGGCTTTCGCCCTCTTTGTATGCAAAGGTATACTTCGCGGGAGCGACTGCTCAAGCCCCACATACACATGGCGAACATTCGTATGCGCATGTCGACAATGCGCACCCCGCTTGGCACACTGTCTCCTCGCCTGCAACCGATGACGGAATGAGAGCGCCCGGATGCGCCTGCTTCAGCCCGACGATTTCCGCAATGCCTCCCGCGCTGAGCTGGTCTATCGCGCGCTGCGCGCGGCAATCCGCGATGGCGAGATGGAAGCCGGCGAGCGGCTGCGCGAAACCGATATCGCCGAGAAGCTGGGCGTCAGCCGCACCCCGGTGCGCGAGGCGCTGCAGCGGCTGACCGCCGAGGGGCTGCTGTCGGTCACCGCCGGGCGGGGCGTCATCGTCACCGAGTTCGACAAGCAGCAGGTACTGGAACTCTACGCCTTGCGCGAGGTGCTGGAAGGGGCAGCCGCCGCCTTCGCGGCAGAACGCGCGAGCGAGACCGATATCGACACGCTGCGCCAGCTGATCGAGGACGAAGCCACCGGCGCCGGTGACGGACGCAGCCTTGCCGCCACCAACCGCGCCTTCCATGCCGCGCTGTGCGAGGCGGCACACAACCGCTACCTGACGAGCGCGATCAGCGCGCTGGCCGATTCCATCGACCTGCTGCGCGGCACCACGATCGCGACTCCGGGCCGGCGGGCATCGGCGGAGGCGGAACACCGCGCCATCGTGGACGCCATCGAGCGACGCGACCCGGCAGGTGCCGAGCGTATCGCCCGCGACCATATCCGCGAAGCCCGGCGCATCCGCCTGCGGATGCTGTCTCCACAGCGTTGACAACAAAAAGAAAGACGGCCCGAAGGCCGCCTTGCGTTCATCTCCGAAACGCCAAGTTCGGATTGTCATGAAAAGCGGGATATCGCCGTCTGTTCAGTACGTAAGAACGGCAAGAGATCAGGCAAACCAATCCGGTACAAAGAAATTATGCAAAGAGGCACCACCAGCAACGCCTTCCAGATCTTCATCGGAAAGCTCGCCATTCCGGGCGGCACCGACGGCGTTGATCAATCGGCTTGCTTCGTCTTCGGACAGATCAAACCCGTTGGCCTGCGCGAATCCGGCGGTTTCGGCAACGGCCTGTTCCCGCCCTGAAACGCCGTTCAGCCGCTCTGCAAGGCCGGTAGCGAGGGCTTCATCCTCGTTCAGCGTTCTTGCAAAGCTTCGCATGGTTTCTGTCATCATTCGCTCCCTCCCTTCTTTGATTTCATTGGATATTATCACATCCGCGCGCTGATTTCCGCCCCAGCGTCCCGGTTCGATTGACAATCTGTTTCGGAAAAAGAAAAGGGCGGCCCGAAGACCGCCCTGTAAGGTGCAGGAGGAAAGGGGTTAGCCGGCGCGCAGCGATCTCAGGAATTCCGCAACCTTGGCCTGCAGGGTTTGCGAGTTCGTGGACAGGTCGTTGGCTGCGTCCAGCAGACGCTCGGAGACGGTGCCGGCCTGATTGGCGGCCTCGCTGACCTGGCCGATATTGCCGGAAATCTGCTGCGTGCCGCTGGAGACCTGCTGCACATTGCGCACGATTTCCTGCGTCGCCGCCGACTGCTCCTCGATGGCCGCGCTGATCGCGGTCGCCGATTCCGAGACCGAGCCGATGATCTCTCGGATATGACTCATCTCGCCGGCCGCCTCGCCCACCGCGCCGCGGATGCCGTCGATATGGCTCTTGATCTCGTCCGTCGCCTTGGCGGTCTGACTGGCCAGATTCTTCACTTCCGACGCCACCACCGCGAACCCCTTGCCCATCTCGCCGGCACGCGCCGCCTCGATGGTGGCGTTCAGCGCCAGCAGGTTGGTCTGCGCCGCGATGTCGGCGATCAGGTTCAGCACATTGCCGATTTCCTCGGCCGCGCTGACCAGCCCCTGAATGGTGGTGGAGGACCGGTCCGCGGCGGTCACCGCCTCCTGGCTGATATCGCGGGCATTGCCGGTCTGCCGGCCGATCTCCTGGATCGAGACGGTCAGCTCCTCGGCGGCGGCGGCAACAGTCTGCACATTGTTCGCGGCATCCTGCGTCGCGCCCGTGGCCTGCCGTGCCTGATCGCGGGTCAGGGAGGAGACGCTGGCCATTTCCGTGGCGCCCTGGCGTACCGCCTGCGATGTGCTGGAGACCTGCACCACGACGCCCTCAATGGTTGCCTGGAACTGGTCGGCAATACGGCGCAGATCGTCCTGGCGGGCCTGCGCGGCGGCAGCTTTCATCCGTTCCTGCTCCGCCCGCAGCTGCTCCGTCTCGGCAGCGGCGCTGCGCAGCACCTCCAGCGAACGGGAAATACGGCCAATCTCGTCCTTGCGCTCGCGGTCCGGCACGGCGCGGCTCAGGTCGCCGGCGGCCATCGCCTCCATCACACCGGACACGCCGCGCATCGAGCGGCTGACGTCACGGGAGATCACCACGGCGATGCCGATGCCGATCAGCACCAGCACACCCATCAGCGCGGCGACATGCAGTGCCTTGTCCATGAAGGCAGCATCCAGATCGTCGGTATAGACGCCGGTGCCAACCATGATGTTCCAGCCCGGTACCAGCATGCCCCAGCTGATCTTGTTGATCGGTTCGGCATCCTTGGTCTTCGGCCAGAGATAGTCGAAGCGGCCACCGCCTGCGCCGGATTCGGCGGCGCGGCGCATTTCGCGCAGCACGAAGGTGCCGTTGGAATCCTGCAGCCCCCACAAATTCTTGCCCTGCATGTCCGGGCGGATATGGGCGACATTGTCACCCTCCAGCGTCCAGGCGAACAGGTATTCGACCTTTTCATAGACCATCGAGCTGGTGGTGGTGCGCCAGCTCTCCTTTGCCTGCTGCTCGGTCAGTTCGCCGGCAGCGACGCGCTTTTGCAGCGCCAGCGCTACATTCACGCTGGCTTCCGTCAGCGCCTTCACCTTGGCCAGCCGTTCGGCCAGCATCGCGCCATGCATGTTGGACAGAGTGAGGCCAACGCCCAGCGCCATGGTCAACACCAGAACGCCGATAATCACACCCAGCTTTGCGGAAATGGACAGGTTCTTGAAAAGCGACACCGTGAATCCCCCGGATTCAGTTAAGCCTCCCGTCTCATACCGCACATAAATAAAAAAAGTATTAAGTACCCCCAAAATCAGCGCTAACCGGTTGATGACGAGAGCCGATTGACGTTGCTCTGGTTATCAGACAACCTGCGCGCATGCAGAAGTTCGATGCCATCGCCAAGCCGCAACGGCTGACCGACCAGATCGCGGAGGTGCTCGCCCAGCGCATCCGCGACGGCGAGTTCCTGCCCGGCGAACGGCTGCCGACCGAAAAGGATATGGCAGAACTGTTTGGCGTCAGCCGTTCCGTGGTGCGGGAAGCCGTGTCGATGCTGAAATATGACGGGCTGGTCGAAACCCGGCAGGGCAGCGGCGTCTTCGTCAGCAGCAGCCCGAATACGCGCTCCTTCCGCATCGAATGCGGCCTGCTGGGCGGTATTGCCGACCTGCGCGCCGTGTTCGAGCTGCGCAGCATCGTCGAATCGGCGGCTGCCGGGCTGGCAGCCGAACGACGCGACCCCGAGGATATCGCCATCCTGCGTGGCCATCTGGAGGCGATGGCGACGGACATCGCCGCCGGGCGCGAGGGCGTGGATGCGGATACCGCCTTCCATACCGCCATCGCGCGGGCAGCCGACAATGCCTACCTGCTGCGCTTCGCCGAATTCCTCGGCACCTCCCTGCGCGAGGCGATCCGCGCGGCCCGCAGCAATTCCGCCCGTTATCCCGGCACACCGGATCAGGTGCAGCGCGAACATCTCGCGGTCTTCGAGGCCATCGCGGCCGGCGATTCCAGAGCAGCGGAACGCGCCATGCGCCGGCATATCGAAAACGCGATGCGCCGGCTGGGACTGGAAACAGAAAAGGATCTGGAGGAATCGACATGAGTGCCGCCACCGACGATGCCCCGCCAATCCCGGGGCCGGACCGGAAGCCCCGCAAGCCGAAACTGGCCCTGCCGCCGGGCAGCTGCGACTGCCATGCGCATGTCTTCGGCCCGATGGCGCGGTTCCCCTACTCCACCCCGCGCAGCTACACGCCACCGGATTCGCCGCTGGCCGAATATCTCGCCATGCATGACACGCTGGGCGTCCAGCGCGGCGTGCTGGTGCAGCCCAGCGTCTATGGCACCGACAATGACGCAATGATGGAGGCGCTGCACGCGCATCCGGACCGGCTGCGCGGCGTCGCCGTCGTGGAGCCGACCATATCCGAGGCCGAGCTGAAGGCGCTGCATGCAGGCGGCGTGCGCGGCGTGCGCGTGAATGTGCTGTTCAAGGGCGGCGTGCCGATCTCCGCCGCGCGCCCGCTGGCCGAGCGTATCGCGCCCTATGGCTGGCATGTGCAGTTCCTGATCGACGTGTCCAACCACCCTAGGCTGGACGAGGAACTGGCCGACTTCCCGACGCCGGTCGTCATCGACCATATGGGCCATTGCGACGTCGCCAAGACGGTGACCGACCCCGGTTTCGCCGCGCTGCTGCGACTGCTGGATGGCGGGCGTTGCTGGGTGAAGCTGTCCGGCCCCTATCGCATCACCGCGCGCAAGGCTGTGCCTTTCGACGATGTGACGCAGGTCGCGCGCACGCTGGTCGCCCGGCGCCCGGACCGTATGGTCTGGGGCACCGACTGGCCGCACCCCTCGATCAAGACGGAGATGCCGAACGACGGCGATCTCGTCGACATGCTCGCCGACTGGGTGCCCGACGCGGCAACGCGCCAGCGCATCCTGGTCGACAACCCGGCGGCGCTCTACGACTTTCCGCCGCTGAAGAACTAAGAACGGGCCGAATCGCCCATCACTGCCCTTCCATCCAAAGGATCATCGGGAGAATCGACATCATGACCATCGCACTGAAACTGAAAACCCTGTCGCTTGCCGTGGCGGTCGCCGCCATCGGCATCACCGGCCCGGCCATGGCCCAGACCGTCATGAAGCTGGGCTGGACCACCTCCGACGGTGCCAAGGACCCCTATGCCATCGGCGCCCGTGCCTTCAAGGAAGAGGTCGAGAAGCGCACCGGCGGCAAGATTGAGGTCCAGCTCTACCCGAACCGTCAGCTCGGCGACGAGAAGGACATGGTCGAAGGCATGCGCTTCGGCACCATCGACGCCGGGATCATCACCAATGCCGTGGTCGCCAACGTCGCCCCGGCCTTCCAGCTGAACGACCTGCCCTTCCTGTTCTCCAGCGAGGAGCAGGCCCACAAGGTGCTGGACGGCGATGTCGGCCAGCGCCTTGGCAAGGAACTGGAATCCAAGGGGCTCTATGTGCTGGGCTTCATGGAAGGCGGCTTCCGCAACATGATCAACAATGTCCGTCCGGTCGTCGAGCCGAAGGATGTTGGCGGCGTGAAGTACCGCGTCATGCAGAACCCGGTCTATATCGACATGTTCTCCTCGCTGGGCGGTAGCGCCGTGCCGATGGCCTGGGGCGAGACCTTCACCGCCGTGCAGCAGGGCACCATCGACGGGCTGGAAATCCCGGTCGCGGTCATCAGCTCGAACAAGTACAACGAGGTGACCAAGTTCCTGTCGCTGACCAACCACACCTATTCGGTCATTGAGCTGCTGGTTTCCAAGCGCAATTTCGACCGCCTGCCTGAAGACCAGCGCAAGGCGGTGCGCGAGGCTGCCAAGGCGGCGACGGCGACGCAGCGTGAGGCAGCCTATGCCAATGTGAAGGAGCTGCTGGCCGACCTCGAATCCAAGGGCATGAAGGTAAACAAGATCAGCAACCCGGCTGCTTTCCGCGAGTCGGTGAAGCCGGTCTATGACAAGTTCCGCCGTCCGATCGGCAGCGACCTGATGGATGCCGCCCTGAAGGCCGTCCAGTAAGCGTCGCCTGACAGCCTGCTGAAATGGCGGTTGCGAGCGTGCGGGGAAACCCGCACGCTCGTTGCTCTATCCGGCTTTAGGAACGTCACGCATGAACATCCCCCTTCCGATTCGCCTGCTGGACGGGCTGAGCGCCCTGGCGGGGCGCCTCACCGGCTATGTCTCGGTCGCCATGACGCTGACCATGCTGGCCGTCCTCGTCGCCCAGGTGACGGCGCGCTATTTCTTCAATGTCGCGCTCAGCTGGAGCGAGGAACTGTCGCTGCTGCTGTTCACCTGGGTCGTGCTGTTGATCGGCAGCCTGGGGGTACGCGAAGGCTTCCATGTCCGCCTCACGCTGCTGCCCGACCTGCTGAAGCCCGTGCAGCAGCGCTGGCTCGAACGGCTGATCCTGCTCGGCATTCTGGGCTTTGGTGTGATGCTGGCCGATGGTGGCTACAGCTATGTGGCCGAGACGGTGGGCCAGACCTCCGCCGCCATTGCCTATCCCATCGAAGCGCTGCACCTGGCCGCGCCAGTCTGTGGCGTGCTGGTTGCGCTGCATGCCCTGGCCAAGATCGCCACCTCCTTCCTGCCAGAACCCGCCACCCTCAGCGAGGCCGGCTGACATGTCAGAAGCTGCCTGGATCCTGAGCGCCGGTTTCGCCGGCATGCTGCTGCTCGGCGTGCCCTTCGCCTTCGCGCTGGGAATCGCCACGCTGGGCGCGCTCCTTGCCTCCGACATTGAGGTAATCGCGCTCGCCCAGAAGATGATTTCCGGCTCGCAATCCTTCAGCCTGCTGGCCATTCCCTTCTTCGTGCTGGCCGGCGACCTGATGACCGCCGGCGGCCTGTCGCGGCGGCTGGTCGCCGTTGCCAATGCGCTGGTACGCCATGTCACCGGCGGGCTGGGCATGGTTGCGGTCATCGCCGCGCTGTTCTTCGCGGCAATTTCCGGCTCCGCCCCGGCGACCACGGCGGCCATCGGCACCATCATGATCCCGGAGATGGAGAAGCGCGGCTATGACCGTGCCTTCGCCACTGCGCTGGCGGTCTCCGCCGGCATCATCGGGCCGCTGATTCCGCCCTCCATTCCCTTCGTGATCTGGGGCGTGATCGCCGAGGAATCGATTGCCCGGCTGTTCCTGTCGGGCCTTGTTCCCGGCATCCTGCTGGCCACCGGGCTGATGCTGGTGTCCTGGTTCTATGCCCGCCGTCATGCCATCCCGCGCGAGAGCCGCGCCACCGGCCGCGAGATGGCGCATGCCTTCTGGGATGGGAAATGGGCGCTGGGCGGCCCGGTCATCATCCTGGGCGGCATCTATGGCGGCATCTTCACGCCGACCGAGGCCGCCGTGGTCGGCGCCTTCTACGCGCTGGTCGTCGGCATGTTCGTCCATCGCGAGGTGAAGCTGGCCGACCTGCCGCGCATCACGCTGGGCGCGCTGCGCACCACCGCCATCGTCATGTTCATCATCACCGCCGCCGCCGGTTTCGGCTGGCTGGTCGCCTTCGAACAGCTGCCGCCGAAGATCGCGTCGCTGCTGACCGAAATCTCCGACCATAACTGGCTGGTGCTGCTGACCATCAACGCGATGCTGCTGCTGATCGGCGCGGTCATGGACAATGTCGCGGCCATGGTGATCCTGGGCGGCGTGCTGATCACCGCCGGCAACGATCTGGGCATGGACCCGATCCATCTGGGCGCCATGGTGACCACCAACCTGACCGTCGGCATGGCCACCCCGCCCTTCGGCTACGCGCTGTTCGTCGGCGCCGCCGTCAGCAAGGTCGGGATCTGGGACATCTCCAAGGCGATGGGTCCGATGATCGCGATCATGGTGCTGGTGCTGCTCGCGGTCACCTATATCCCGGCGGTCAGCCTGGCGCTGCAGTCGCTGCTGTAGCGCCGGCGGCCCCGCGCGGAGTGTCGATCCGGGTGATGTCCTGCCGCTTCCAGCGGTGGCCCCAGTCGATCCGCACGGTCTGGGTGATGATGGCGGGCACCGGGTGCCCCAGCACCTTTGCAAGCATGGCCCGGAGGGATTCTGTTTCCTCCGGGGCCAGTGCCCGCTCCGCCTCCACGAAGGCCTCGATCTGGCCGTCGGAATATTGCACCACGCGGTAATCACGCACCGGGGCAATGGCCCGCCAGTATTCGCCGGTCAGCCGGGCCAGCCGCAGCGTGCCATCCGGCAGGCGGATGAAGCTGCGTTCACGCCCGTGCAGCGCGCCGATCACCGGCAGCGTCCGCCCGCAGGCGCAGGTACCCGCGCTGTCCGCCCATTCGGCATAGTCGCCAATCTCATAGCGGATGAGCGGCATGGCGAGGCCGTGCAGCGCCGTCAGCACCACCCGGCCCGGCTGGCCTAGCGGACAGGGCCGCCCGGCATCGTCGAGGATTTCCACCAGCACCGACGCGCTCAGCGCGTGATATCGCTGTTCATGTACTGGGCACTGGAAGGCGATCCAGCCAACCTCCTCGCAGGAATAGCGGTCAGTGATTCGGGCGCCAAAGGCGGCGCGCACCCGCGCGCGGATCTCCGGCGTCACCGTCTCGCCGAAGGTGATGAGCTGCTCCAGCCCCGCCGGCCGGGGACCACCCGCCAGGGAAAGCTCGGCCAGCCGCGATGCCAACACCGGCGATGTCACCATATAGGGCACGTCCAGTCCGGCCAGCCAGGCCAGGATATCCTCCGGCGCGTACTCGATCATGTTGCGGCAATGCGCGGTTCCGCGATGCCCGAGCGCATCGTAGAGCGGCCCCCAGACCGGCAGCACCGCATCGGGACCATCCCGGACGTTGGCGATGGGACGCCTACTGTCGCGGCCATGCCAGCGATTATCGATAAAGCCGAGCGCGGTATAGAGCGGCCGATGCATCGGCAGGTAGCGTTCGACCGCAACCGGCCTGCCGGTCGACCCCGATGTCCGCGCGACGGATATCCCCTCCTCCGCCATCCAGGGCGCGCGCGCCCGCAAGGCCACTCCCTGTTCCTGCAGCACGGCGCGGGTCAGGACCGGCAGGTCGCGGATCAGCTCAGAAACAGGCTCGCCCTCGCGCAAGGGTCGGTCCGGGTCGATAGCAGCGGCGGCCAGCCGGTCGCGCCAGAAGGGCGAGAAATCGCGCGCATGGCGCAGCAGGGCACGCAGGCTGTTCGCCTGCCGTCGTTCCTGTTCCGCTGCCGGCAACCGCTCGAACGCATCGAGCTGCGCGGCGAGATTGAGGATGCGCGTGGCGGCGGCTGGCAGGTCGCCTTCTGCTGGGGGATTGGTCGTCGTCTGGCTCATCGCGCAAGGATACCGGCTGACAGCATATCGGGCCATAAACAGCTTCCGGAAAACTAAGCTGTTGAGGCCAGCGCGCCGTCGGCCTAAACCGAAACAAGGTGCATCCGTAATCCGCAGCAGAAAGATACCGGCTGGCCATGCTCGACGTCAGGACCATTCTGGTTGTCATTCTGGTGGTTGCCACGCTCCAGGGCGTCGGCTTCTTCGTGCTGCACCGCACGCAGCCCGCCA
This sequence comes from Oceanibaculum indicum P24, assembly GCF_000299935.1. Classification (NCBI taxonomy): domain Bacteria; kingdom Pseudomonadati; phylum Pseudomonadota; class Alphaproteobacteria; order Rhodospirillales; family Oceanibaculaceae; genus Oceanibaculum; species Oceanibaculum indicum. The sequence continues at coordinate 58,382 of NZ_AMRL01000019.1, forward strand.
TACCGGGCCTGCGGGCCTATGGCACCGCCTTCATCATCTTTGCCGTCGGGATGGCGCTGCTCTCGGCCCGCGGCATGATCGCCGACCTGTACAGCATCACCCTTGGCAATCTTCTGGTTGCCTCCGGCCACCTTATCCTCACGGGCGGGCTCTACCGTTTCTTCGGCAAGCGGCGCCCGCGCTGGCTGGACGTGATCTTTGCCGTGACCTTCCTGCTGGTGTTTCCGCTGTATGTCTATCTGGACCCGGGTAATATCTCGCTCCGCGTGCTGATCTCCGGTTTCGTCCTGGCATCGGCCTTCCTGTGCATGGCCTGGCTGCTCTGGCAGGACGATGATTATCCCCGCCCCCTGCGCTGGATACTGATCGTGCTGATCCTCATCCACAGCAGCTTGCTGGTCGGGCGCGGCATCGTGCTGTTCCTGACGCCGGGCCAGGTGGAGATGGTCGCGAACCATCCGCTGCATGCCCTGCTGTTCCTGGAAACCAACGTCTTCATGACCTTCCTGTTCATCGGTCTGGTCGGGCTGGTGATGGCGCGCACCGCGGCCGACCTGGCGCGCAAGAACCGGGAACTGACGGCCGAGATCGGCATCCGCCAGCAGCTTCAGGAAGATCTGTCGGCCAGTTTTGCGAAGGAGAGCGACCTCCGCCAGCAGCAGCAGCATCTGCTGCATCTGGTCGGGCACGAGTTCCGCACCCCGCTTGCCATCATCGAACGGGCGACGGAAATGATCGGGGTTCTGATCACCGCCCCGCCCGCCGCCGTGGCCGAACGGTTGCGCGCAATCCAGGAAGCGGTGCGCCGGCAGCGCCTGCTGATCCAGACTTTCCTGGCGACGGAGCGCGTGGAGGAAAGCATCGTCCAGAAGGAACCGCTGGAACTGGGAGACCTTTCCCGGGAAGCCGTGAATTATTTCGCCAGCACCGGGCAGGAGACGCGTATCCGCCTTACCGCCGCCCCGGACGCGCTGCCGATGATCGGCGATACGGCGATGATCTCGACGCTGTTCGTCAATCTGCTGGACAATGCGCTGAAATATTCGCCGGCTGACAAGCCTGTCCAGTTTGCGCTGCGGCGCGAGGGCGACCGGGCCGTGACGACGATTGCCGACCAGGGCATCGGCATTCCGGCGGCGGAGCGCGAGCGTATCGGCCAGCGCTTCTTCCGTGCCTCCAATACCAGCGGCCGCGGCGGCACCGGGCTTGGCCTGCATACGGCAATGCGCATTGTCGAGCTGCATGACGGCACGATGCGGATCGACAGCAAGGACGGCCAGGGCACCATGATCGAGGTCAGCCTGCCGATTGCCCAGCCCGAGGCCGGACTGCCCGAAGCCGGAGTGCCCGGGGCTGACACAGACCTGCCATCTGCTACGGGTGGTTGAAGCGGGTTTCCGCATCACGTTATGGTTAAGAAGAAAGTGTGAAAATAAGACGCAGAATTGCTGATGACCCATATTCTCGTCGTCGAGGACGAACCTTCGTTACGGGCTGACCTCGTCGATTATCTCACCATCTGCGGCTATGACGCGACAGGAGTCGCCGGCGCGAAGTCGTTCGAGACCGCCTTTGCCACGCGCGAGCCGGATATCCTGATCCTCGATATCGGCCTGCCGGACGGCAATGGCCTCGATCTGGCGCGACAGGCACGCGCACGGTCTGACTGCGGCATCCTGATGCTGACCGCGCACAGCGAAGCGGAAATGCGCGTCGAAGGCCTGGACAGCGGCGCCGACGCCTATCTGGTGAAACACACCAGCCTGACCGAGATCGCCGCGACCGTGCGCAGCCTGCTGCGGCGGCTGGACCGCAAGGGCCAGGGCAGCACTGCCGATGGCAACTGGCGCCTCGACCCGTCCGGCTGGTATCTGACCGCGCCGAACGAGATCTCCGTTTCCCTGACCGCGACCGAGATGGCCTTCATGGCGGCACTGGTCGCCGCCAAGGGAAATATCTGCCCCCGCGAAACACTGCTGGAGGCGGTCAGCCGTCCTGGTGCGGCCGCCAACGAGCGCAACCTGGACGCCATCGTCCGCCGCCTGCGGCGCAAGGTGGAAAGCGCGACCGGGACAAAGGCGCCCATCCGCATGGTCTATGGCCGCGGCTACCTGTTCACCACCCAGCCGGACGGCGACGGCCAGCAATAAAAAAAGGCGGCGACCCCGAAGGATCGCCGCCCTGAATGCATCCTCTGTAAGACTTAAATGCCCATGCAAGGATGAATTACATAATTTCAAATACTTAGAATTTCATTTTGCAGATTACTTTATACCTTTTGCAAATCAAACAATTTGCCATCTGCCTAGACGCCATTGGCGGAAGGGCAAGCCGGTTGTATTATCCCGGCCTCATAAACCGGCAATGGGGGATGGAGCGATGGCCGGCATCCGCACACTGATGATCCTGGCATGTGCGCTGGCACTCTCCGCCTGCGGGTCTATGTCCGGCGGTGCCGTGCAGACGGTAACGGTGGACACCATGCCGATGCCGGGCGCCAGCTGCACGCTCACCAACCCCAAGGGAGTCTGGCACGTTCCGCGCACACCGGGATCTGTCACGCTGGCGAATTCCGGCTATGACCTTACGGTCAGTTGCCGGGATGAACATGGCGCAGGCGGCGAAGTGGTGGCACCGGCAAAGCTGGCGGATGTCTATCTCGGAAATGTCCTACTGGGTGGAGCCATCGGCATGGCCGTCGATATGAGTACGGGTGGCGCCTATACCTACGATCCCCGGATCATCGTCACCATGCGGCCCGGCGGCGGACGGACAGCCCAGCGCGGATCATCCCTGCCCGGCCGACGCGCCAGCGGCGATCCTTCAATTGTGCCAACCCCTGCCGGACGCGCACCGGACCCGATGTTCGACCGGCACCAGCAAACCACACCGACAGCGGGATTCTGCTGCGGTCCGCTGCGGCCCTGATAACGGAAACCCTCGTGCCCTCGATCAGCACCATCGAGACCGTGCGCGACGCGCTGGCCTATGATGCGCAGATCACCGCGCAATGCCGTGGCTGCGGCCATCGCGCCGAAGTGCCGACCACCCGGCTGCACGAACCACGCTATTCCGGGGGGATTGCCGGACTTGGCCACCAGCTGCGCTGCACCCGCTGCGGGCGCAAGACAGGCGCGGTCATAACCATCACCTTGCCAGACGGGCAGTCGCGCATTTTTTAACGCGGTTTCTGCGTTTTTCTATTGTGTCATATGCGGTTTCTGCGTATATTGAGGGGGTCAGGCAATTGGGCCTGACGAACGCAGAAAGGGGGTGACGCAAAATGAGACTTCTACCGAGGCGGCTTCGCTTCGAAATCCAAATTCGGCCCTTCAAACTGACTTTGGAAATCGACTGGTAGCTGCTAGGGGGGCCGGGGAAACCCGGTCCCCCACGGTAGGGGCTGGCGTCACCCCCTTCGCTGAAAGGAATATACTATGAAGCCTGCCGATCTGAAAGCCCTGCGCAACACGCTCGACCTCAACCAGGCTGATATGGCCACACGCATGGGATTGGGGGCGCGCGCCTATCAGGCACTGGAAGCGGGTGAGTCGGCGATTCGCCCGATCCATGTCAACGCCGCCGAACGTGCGGCGCTGGCCATCGCCGTGGAACACCGCCAGCCGATGCTGGCACCGGCGAGCATCCGCCGCGATGCGCTCGACCTGGTGGCCCTGCTACGCGGCGATGCAGATAATGAGAAAGGACATGAAAATGTTTGATGTCACAAAAGGTCTGCCAACACTTTATGCTGTGAAAATCAAAGAAGACGTTACGTGCAAAGACATTGATGGAATTTACGTTCTTTTTAAAGAAGGTGAGTTTATCTATGTTGGCACGGTCACAGCATCCGGCGAAATACCACATCGCGCATCACGCGGAATATCAAATGATGATGCGGCAATATTATGCGAAAGTAAGAAAGCAATACCTCATTACAAGTAAACACGATAGACGCCAAAACTTAGAACTTACTTCCGGCGCTCCATTTCGCGGGCGCCGAACCACCAGACGATGGCCGCCGTGGTGGCATAACTCACCATCTCGATCACGTCCTGCCGCTGGCTGGCATTATCCAGCGAGAAGTAAATCAGCCCGGTCAGCACGATCAGCCCCAGCGTGAGGGCCGGGCGCACCAGCCGCAGGATGTTGACCACCCACTGGCTGGCCCGGCCATACCCCCGGTCGTGATCGTAGGAACCGGTGCGCATCGCCTGCGTCGCCTCGATATCGGCGATCGCCTGTTCGCTTTCCAGCTCCATGCCGCGCGTCTGCATGGCCAGCTGCTGCAACGCCAGCTCGTGCTTATAGTCCTGCGCGCGCTCCGCCATCCGCTGGCGCGCCTCGGCCCATCGGCTGACAGCGGTGAAGATCATGCCCAGCAAGCCGGTGGCGCCACCGGTCAGGATCGAAGTCAGGAAGTCGAAGATACCCATGGTTAGTTCCCCCATTTGCCCCAGCGCCGGGCCGGGCCGCAATCCACATGCAGGAAGGTCGAATAGAATCCGAAGCCGGTGAAGCCGGCGGCATGGCACACCGCCAGCAGCTGCGCGCGCGTATGGCCGCGCAGGCTGATATCGAAGGCATCGCCGGCCTTGTGCCGGCTCAAGGGTGCCCCGCCGACGCGGGCGTTATGCACCGGGTCGCGGTAGCCGCTCGTGATCAGCATCGGGCGGGCCAGCTCTGACCGCGCCCATTGCAGACGGTCCAGCGCCGCCGGCACGATCAGGATGGAGCCATCCCCCCGGCTGGCGATCTCGCGCGGGCTGAAATCAGGCCAGCGCCAGATCCCGGCCGGCACCTCCGACCAGTGCGCGAAATGCACCGGCTGCGTCAGTGCGGGGGCGGCCTCGCCTTGCGATTTCCAGGACCGGAACATTGCCGCCCCCTATTTCCGCCGGCTGCCGAGATAGGTGCGCAGCGCGGCTTCCGTACCCTTCGGCCCCAGATAGGCCAGCACCCCGATGGCGGCGGTATGCGGCCAGCCGGTCAGCCCCAGATAATCGGCGACGCCCTGCCCCACCACCGCCATGGCGATGGCGATCGTCAGTTCGTACACCAGCAGCAGCGACCAGAATTTCCGCTGCTTGCGCCGCACCTCTTCCACATGCCAGATCAGCCTGCCAAGGCAGGCGACCAGGAAGGCAATCGCCAGCGCGAACATCGATTCGCGGATCGGCGGCGGCACATTATCGATCGGCATTCATCCCTCCCTTCAGACAAACGAAAACCCGCCTCCCTTGCGGCAGGCGGGCTGGTCTGGCGGGAGGGGTGCCTCCTACCAGAGCGTGGCTTGCGGACTCGTCAGCGCGGCGGTGGCATTGGCGGAGGTGATGATCAGTTCAGTCACCCGCTTACCCTCACCGCCCGCGACCGTGTAGGTGGTCTCGACCGGCTGCATCGGGAAGTCACTGAAGATATCCCGCACCGCCTCATGGTCGTTCAGCGACAGCACGAAGCCGCCGGCAATATCGGCCAGCTGTTTCGCCATGGCGTTGAACTCGTCGCGCCCGAAGATCGGACCGTAATCTGTCTCGCACCCGTAATACGGCGGGTCGAGATAGAACAGCGTCTCCGCCGTGTCGTACCGCGTGATGAACTCCGACCAGGGCAGGCACTCGATCACCACCCCGGCCAACCTTTCATGCAGCTCTTCCAGCAGCGGATGCAGGCGCGTCACGTCGAACCGCGCTGGCGTGCCCGGCGAGGTACCGAAGTTCCGCCCCGCTACCTTGCCGCCATAGGCCAGGCGTTGCAGATAGAGGAACCGTGCCGCCCGTTCCAGGTCAGTCAGCGTTACCGGATCGGTGGCGATCAACCGCTCGAACTCCGTCCGCGTCGTCACCTGGAATTTCAGCATGTCCAGGAACGCCACGAAGTGCCGCTGCAAGACGCGGAAGAAGGTCGCCACGTCACGGCTGTAATCGTTCACCACCTCGCAGGCCGGTGCCCGCCGCCGCCGCAGGAACACCCCGCCCATACCCACGAAAGGCTCCGCATAGGTCTGGTGCGGCACCTGCTCGATCGCTGTCACCAGCCGCTGTGCCAGATGCCGCTTGCCGCCCAGATACGCAGCGGCCGGCCGCGCCGGACGCACCGGCCGCCATTGCCCGATGGACTCCATCTCATGCCCTCAATTACTCTGCCCCCGCCTGTGATCGCAGGTGGCGGGCCGGCCAGTCTCGGCCGGGATTGGCTGGGCGAGATGTACGTCTCGCGGTTCGGGGTGTTGGTAGCACCCCTCCCCCGCCGGCCCCATAAGCCGGGGAAGCGTTTCGCGGCGGGCGTTAAATGGCCGGTGAGGCCGGTCTAGGCTATGCGTCGTCGGTCAGGTCGCCGGTCATCGAGAACGCCCCGCCCGTGCCCTTATTGTCGGCCCAGTCGATGGCCGGGCCGGCGAAGTACACGGTGGGCGCAGTGCCGGTGGGGCCGCTGCCATCGACATTCATGTTCACTTCCTGTAGGTCGGAGGTGATGAATTTCCGCCGGTTGGCCGTCACGCTCAAATCCAGATATTCCGCCGTGTTGATGTAGAGATGACCGATATCCGCCAGCAGATTCGGCAGGGTGGACGCCCAGTCGTTGCTGGTCTGATAATCGGTCTGCACCCACTCCGCCGATCCGCTGCCGGAGACGCTTCCGCCCAGCGGCACCATGTTCTGGTCGTTCAGATAACCGTGCCGCACATTCAGGCTGTTATCGAAACTGCCCAGCAGGTGGTACCAGCCGCCGGGCACGATGGTGCCGGCTGGCGTGTCGAACAGATAGGCGGCGCCGGGAATCGGCGTTACGGTGTTGACGATAGAAATGAAGGACCGGCCTGCGGTGTTGACATAGATCCGCGACCGGCCGCCGGTGCCCTTGCCGGTATCCCGCGTTGACCAGAGATAGGCAGGGCCGTTTGCGTTGAAGCCGATAACGCGGAACCACACCGAGATGATGCCACGCTGCTGGTTGCTCACCCCGGTCAGGGCGCTGTTGCGATAGACCCGGTCGCCGCCGGCGCCCAGCGTGCGGAACCGTGCCCAGTGCAGCGGCGGCTGCGCGCCGGGAAAGCCGCTCCAGTCGAAGCGCCGCAGCCGCTGGAACACCTCGTTGATGTGCCAGGCGCCGCGATAGAGATTGCTGCGCCCCGGCGTGAAGCCCAGCCACCCGGCCTCCAGCCCCGTCCGGCCGGTCATTATTCTTCCTCCGCCTGGTCGATCTCCAGGATGCTGGCCGTCAGGTCCAGCAGATTGGCGGCGCTGGCCTGGCCCTGCAGCTGGTCGCCTGCCTTCAGCAGGATCTTGCCGGCCACCAGCTCGACCGAGGCGCGGTTCGGAATCGAGAGATTGCCGGTGATGGTGCAGGCGGCATTGCCGTCCGCCGCGTCCAGCCACTGCACATAACAGCCGGCCTCGCCGCTGCCCCGGCTGGCGGCCAGCAGCCCCAGCACGAAGGCGACCTTGCCGGCCGGCACCGTATACAGTGACGCCCAGCTGGTCGGCATCGCCGCCTGCTTGGCATTCGTGAATCGCTCCGCCATCAGCTCACCCCGATCACCAGCCCCAGCGACACCCCGCCGCCGGACGCATCCACATACTGCTTGGTTGCCGCCTGCAGCGGCTCCGCCGGATCGGCGGGCAGCACCAGCGGCCCGCTCATGGCGTCGCCCGTCCGGCGCACATAGGTCTGGTTGGCATAGGACAGCGGTATCGGATCGCCCGGTCCCTGGGGATCGCCGATGCTCTGCCCGGCCCGCACCGGCACGGCCACGCGCCCGCCCTGCGCGGCCAGCCGTTCGGCCATGATGTCATAGGCGTAGATCGAGGGGTCTTCCTCGGACAGCACCAGGTCCACCCCGCCATCCTCGGCAAAGGCCCAGCGCTCCACCAGGAATGCCTTGGCCGTCCAGCCGAACCGCGCCACGGTCAGTGCCACGCATTCGCCGGGCAGCGGCGGCAGCCCGGCCAGCTTCGCCGGAAACACCACTTCCAGCGGGAAGCGCTGCCGGCGCAGCACGATGCTGGCGATACGCTGCGCGCGATGCTCCCGCAGGGTGAAGGGCAGTTCGACCTCGCGCCACACCTGCAAGCTGGGGTCAGGCTCGGTTGTCAGGCCGGGCATCTCGGTTTCCTCGTACAGTGCCGCCGGCTCGACATAGCGCGCGCGCACCCCGTTGAAGGCGTCGGACAGGGCAGCACGCGGGCGAAGCTGCAGCGGGCCGCGCAGATCATCCTCGTCCAGCGTGAGAATCGGCGCCGACCAGGCGCCTGGATAGAACCGCCAGCTGCCCTGCGCATAGACGATGCGCCCGGCCATCGACGTCGCCATACGCTCCAGCACCTCGATCGGCGCCTGGTCGAGTGTAACCACCCCGTCCAGCGTGTAGCGTCGCGTGGTGCCTGTCATGAACACATCGGTGGCCGCCGACCGGCTACTGACGATGGTGGTGGAATCTGCAGGGTCGCGCAGAGTGGCCGCGATATAGGCCGGGTTCGTCCCGAAGTCGGTACCACCGCCCTCGTTCCGCGCATAGACGAAGGCGATGCGGTGCGGCCCGGCTGTCAGCGGCACCTGTGTCACGGCGGGCGGGTTCACCGTCCAGGACTGCGCGGCATAGCTGGTCAGCCCGTCCACCACGACATAGCCGCCGGCCCGCGCCACGGCGCGCAGATTGTAATCGCCATCGACCGGCGCGGTAAAATCCACCTCGATCCAGACATCGCCGCGCAGCTGGTTGTAAGGTGTCGTGCCATCGACCGTGGCCGCCGCCGCATTATCCTGCTGGAAGGCGAACCATGACGCATCGCTGACCGCCACGCTGGCAACCGCCGTTGGCACCATGGCGACGATGGTGACGGTCGGCACCGCCATCGGCGTGCCGGTATTGCCGATCGGGTCATCGCTCGCACGGCTGTCCGCCACCGGCACATCATCCTGCGCGGCATCGCTGCCGGCATCCAGATCGCCGATCACCTGCCAGGCAATCCACCAGGGATCGCTCACCAGCCCGTCATTGCGCCAGCTGACCGTGAAGGTGACGGTCTGGCCGCTGATGCGCCCCAGCGATGCCTGCCGCACCGTGCCGCTACCCTGCGTATCGAAGGGCAGCAGCACCGCGCCGGTTTCCAGCGTGGCGCCGACCGTATGGCTGCCCGCCAGCCGCAGCCGCAGATTGGTCAGGCCGCTATTGGCCACAGGCACCTGGAAGGAAAACCGCGCCTGCACCACGGCGCCCGTCGCTTCCAGCGCGGTGCTGGCATTGTCGCTGATCGCCAGCGCCAGCTCGGCCAGGTCACCGCTGCCGGTCACCGGGATCAGGCTGCTGCCGATTGTCTGCGGCTCCACCGCCGCCGCCAGCGGCAGCTTGCCCGGCACATCCTCGTCGCACAGATTGGCCGCCGCCATGACATGGCCCCAGTCGATCTCGGCATCCGGTGCAGCCAGACCCTGAAAGGGCGGCACGCCGTCCGGCCAGTCGATATCCACGCTGCCGGCGCGGATGTAATCCAGCGCGCACAGCACCGGATTGCGCGACCATTCCCAGCTGTCGGGATCGTCCGCGCGGTGCGCGCCGCTGCCGCCGCTCTGGGTCGAATCCTTGCGCGGGTCATAGACCGGCCGGCCCTGCACGATGGCGGATAGGGACGGGATGCCGGACGGCCAGACATCGGCGGATTCGTGGGTCAGCTTCGCATAGAGATAGGCGATGCCCAACCCCCGGTGATCCTCGGTCCAGCCCTCGATATCGGCGATGGCCGCGGCGTCGGCCGGCTGGCCCGGCTGGCCGGTCCAGGCGCGGATGACGGTATTGCGGCCCTGATCGTACAGCCGCTGCCCGTCGAAGCTGTAATCCGCCGGGAAGACATTCAGGAATCCCGGCATGGCGTCGATCGCGCCCGCCTCTGCCGGCGTCGGGTTGGCCAGGTCAACGCTGCGCCAGTCCACCTGCCCCTTCAGCCCGTAATCGCGCGGGCTGCCATCCAGATAGGCCAGCCCGCCCGTATTCTGATAGATCGCCTCATTCAGGAAAACATGCGGGATATCGGTCACCGCCCCCTGACACAGCGCCACCATCATATGCAGATCCCGGTTCGCTTCGCCGGTGCTGGCGACCTTCACCAGCGGGCCGCCGATGCGTGCCCAGCCATAGACCACCTTGCGCGGCTCGACGCTGCCGCGCACCGTTCGCTTCAGGTCGCGCGGCGACTGGCCTGGTCCGCCCTTCTTGCCGAACAGGCTGCCGCCGAACACGCCCATCGCCACCGATGCGCCCAGCGCCAGAACCGCCGTGCCGATGGCCCCCAGGCCCAGTGCGCTGCCGACCACACTTGCGAGGATAGGTACACCGGCTGGCATCAGCCCACCCTCCAGCAATGCCGCGCGACGGACAATGGCCAGCGCTTCAGCCCGCCCGGCGTCAGGGTCGCCACCCTGCCGCCGGATTCCACCACACCCAGCATCACACCGCCGAAGGCCGGCTGGCCGCGCACCGGCACCGCCGCGATATCGCCGCGCCGCGCCTGGCCGGGTGGCACCTCCGCACCCAGCGTCTCGGTCGCCAGGATGGCAAGGTCTGCGGTGCCGTGAACCGTGATCAGCCGGGATACTGCCGCCTTGCGGCTGCGATAGAGACCGCGCCATCCCGCAGCATAGTCGTGCCCGGTCAGCGCATGCACCGCATCGGCCGCCAGCAGGCAGCAATCACACTCCCCCCACGAAAAAGGCCGCCCTTCGGCGGCCCGCAGCATCGCTTCCAGCCGGGCTTCCCATCCCGGCAGCCGCCGCAGATCGACCATCATCCCCGCCCCCATACCAGTTCCATGTTCGCCGCCGCGTTCACCCCTTCCAGGAAGCGGTCTTCCGCGAACAGCATGCGCTGGCTGGCATCGGTGTAGCGTTGCACGCGCGGGCGCTCCCAGTCCGCCAGCCGGCTCTGCGCCTGCGCCGTGATCGAGGCACTTTCCCCCAGCTCGATAGACAGCTGGTCAAGGATGCCGGCGAACAGCAGGATCGGGCTGGCCACCAGCTGGTAGGAGTCGGTCAGGAAGCCCAGCCACACCCGGCAGGCACGGCCCTGATACGATCCCGCCAGCACGGCGGGCACGATATCGGGGTTGATGCCGGACAGGCTCATCTCCACGCCATTGGCCTGCAAAGACCCGGTTTCCTCGATCTCGCCGATTCGGCCCAGCGCACCGACGCCAAGCCAGTCCTCGCTGTCCCAGCTCATGCTGCCGGCCGCCGTGGTCAGCCGGACAGCACCGTCCGGCAAATCCAGCAGCACAAAGAACACCGGGCGCGATACTTCCCCGGTAGCGGCTTCCAGGCTGGCCGTGGTGATATCCCGCGCCATCAGGCGCGCCCCTTCATATCAAGCCCATTCATGTCAGGCTCTCTTCGAATTCCAGCGCCATGCTGCCGATGCGCGCCAGACCGACAGAGACCCTGGCCGCCGCATCGTCGGTCAGCCGCATGACGCAGCCCAGCGGCGCGCCGGGCTGGCCGAAGCGCAGCGGCGCATTGTCCGCCGGGGCTTCGCGGATTGCCGGCTCGATGGGGATTGCAACCACGCCGCCGCCGCTGCTGGCACAATCCGCCGTCACCATATGCAGCATCCGCCGCCCGCCGGGCGTGTCGTAGCTGACGAAATCCCCCGCATGGAAGATGGTCTGGGAAGCGCCGAAACCATCGGCGGAAAGGCTGGTGCCGCTCTGCCCGCCGCCCATGACAAGCGGTGTGGTATAGGCCGGCATGATGCGCGGCGCCCTGGCATGCGGCGGGCCGTAGAAGAACCGGCCGGCGCGGCCCCGCAGGGCAGACAGGAACCCGGTCAGGGTGCGCCAGTCCGCTTCCTGCAAGGGCGGCCAGGACAGCGAGGCGCGCCAGTAGCTGCCGGGCAGTTCCTGCGTCTGCACCGACCCGGTCAGCGGCGAGGCGAAATCCTGCGTGCGGCGCTGCAGCCACCATTCGGCCTGCTGTGGCACGCGGGTCAGGGTCGGGAATGTCAGGATGGTCATGCCTGCTACCTCCGCCCCACTGCCTTGGCGAAGGCGCCGCCGCGCCCGGCCTGGCGCGTGACACGGGCATCGATACGCGGCTCGATGCTGGCTGACAGCGCTGCCATCTCGCGCCGGATCAGGGCTTCCACCCCCGGCGCAGCACCGCGCGCATCGATGTTGACCACCATGCCGCCACCACCCATCCCGCCGCCGAAATCATTGGGAATGATGGTGCCCGGCCGGTCCGGCACGAACAGCTCCGGCCCGCGCTCGCCGACAATGCTTGGCCGCCCGACCGGCGGCCGGCCGCC